>CAMVBO010000081.1 GCA_947165745.1 uncultured Clostridia bacterium
ACTCCAGTATTACCTACAAGCTGAAGCTGACTGGCGGTGACATCAAGGCCGTTCAGGGCGCCTCCGGCCATGCGCAGGCGGCCATGGTAACCGATCAGTACTCTCATATCCTTGACGAGAATCGCCGTACCAATGCTGAGCTGATCGAAAAGGCATTCTATGCTGGCAAAGGCTCAGAGCCTGATGCCTCCTCTGACGGCAAGAAGAAGATCGCAGAAGCAGCGGAAACTGAGAAGCAGGAAAGCGTGAGCCCTGAACAGCTGGCAAAGCTTCTTACTAACCCTGAAGTGATCTATATGTTGAAAGTTTTAGCAAAAACAATCGGAAATTAGGGATTGCACAGGGCGATCGCTTATTGCAAATTAATTAAGTAATTATTACAATTATATTACCAAAAGGGTTCTTTTTTCTGGATCATTCTCTCTCAGATAAAGAAAGTTTTCTTCCCCGTCTTTTCATATCGGTAGTTGCGGATCCACAGCAGGATATCCACCGTGACCATGACGGTATTGATGATATAGAAGATGAATGCGAGATTATAGTTGTGCGCCACGATCTTGCCGCAGATACCGCAGATATACCCTAAAAGGATAAAGCAGCTGAAAAAGATGCTTTTTCCGCCGGTAGACCAGCTTTTGTACATGCGCGCGATGGACAGGGGCCAGGAAATGCCAAAGCAAAGGATCATGATGGTTTCCAGGATGGTGGCAGTATTCATTGAATTCACCTCGTTGTTCAGTTCGTGCGGCATTTTTCCAGCAATCCGCGTTCAGACAGGCTCTTTACCAGCGCATCGCCGATCCGGTCCGGCGTGAGCGCGACTTCCACTCCGGCAGCGCGCAACGCTTCGATCTTGCCCGCTGCGGTACCCTTGCCGCCGGAGATGATGGCCCCGGCGTGGCCCATGCGCTTGCCTGCCGGGGCGGACTGCCCGCCGATAAAGGCGGCCACGGGCTTGGTCATTTTCCTTTTGATGTATTCAGCGGCTTCTTCTTCGCCGCTGCCGCCGATCTCGCCGTTCATGACCACCGCATAGGTATCCGCGTCCGCTTCAAATGCCTCCAGCGCGTCCACGAAGCCTGTCCCCCGGATGGGATCGCCGCCGATGCCCACCACCGTGGATTGCCCGATCCCACGGTCAGAAAGCTGTTTGACGGCTTCATAGGTCAGAGTACCGGAACGGGAAATGATCCCCACATGGCCTTTGCGGTGGATATAGCCGGGCATGATGCCGATCTTACATTCGCCCGGCGTGATGATGCCCGGGCAGTTGGGGCCGATGAGCCTGGTATTGGTTCCCGCCAAATAACGCTTGACCCGCTCCATATCCAGGATGGGAATGCCCTCTGTGATGCACACCACCAGTTCGATCCCCGCGTCCGCCGCCTCCAAGATAGTGTCCGCCGCAAAGCGGGGCGGCACATAGATCACCGAGGCGTTGGCTTCGGTGGCTTTTTTAGCCTCCGCCACCGTTTGAAACACCGGCACGCCAAGCAGCGTCTGGCCGCCCTTGCCGGGGGTAACGCCGGCGGCGATCTTTGTGCCGTAAGATAGCATCTGTTCCGTGTGGAACGCGCCCTGTTTGCCGGTGATGCCCTGCACGATCACCCTCGTATTTCCATCGACCCAGATGCTCATGCCCCGTCGCCCCCCGTCCATGCCGCGGCTTCCACTGCCTTGCGCGCGCCGTCGGCCATATTCTCCGCGGCGATGATTTTTAGATTGGAAGCCGCCAAAATCTGCTTGCCCAGTTCAACGTTCGTTCCTTCCAGCCGCACGATCAGCGGAATGGAAATACCCATTTCCCGGGCGGCCGCCACCACGCCCTCCGCAATGACGTCGCACTTCATGATGCCGCCAAAGATATTGACAAAGATCGCGCGAACGTTTTCATCCGAAAGCAGCAGTTCAAACGCCGCCTGCACCTTTTCTTTGGAGGCGCTGCCGCCCACGTCTAAAAAATTGGCCGGTTCGCCGCCGAAATGCTGGATGATGTCCATGGTCGCCATGGCCAGCCCCGCGCCGTTGACGAGACAGCCGATGCTGCCGCTTAAGCTCACAAAATTCAAATCATATTGGGAGGCCCGGTATTCCCGCGGGTCTTCCTCGTCGGTGTCCCGCAGCTCTTTCAGGTCCGGGTGCCGGAACAGGGCGTTGTCGTCAAAGGTCACTTTCGCGTCCAAACATATGAGTTGTCCATCGACCGTCAGCACCAGGGGGTTGATCTCCACAAGCGAGCAATCCTTTTCCCGATAAAGCCGCGTCATGGAGTCAAGCAGCGATATGAGTTCCTTCTCATTTTCACCGGTCAGCCCTAATACACCGGAAACCTGCAATCCTTCATAGCGCTTGAAGCCTTCCACCGCGGAAACGGGGACACGGGCGATGCGTTCGGGGTGGGTCCGGGCGGTTTCTTCGATCTCGGTACCCCCGTCCGCGGACGCGATGATCACCAAGCAAGCGTTTTCATGGTCGCCGGTCACGCTCAAGTAAAACTCTTTTTTCACCTCCACGGCCGGGGTGACCAGCAGCTTGCGCACCAGCTTGCCTTCCGGTCCCGTCTGATTGGTCTTAAGCCGCATGCCCAACATTTCCCCGGCGATGGCGCGCGCCTCGTCCGCGTTTTCCGCCAGCTTGACGCCGCCCGCTTTGCCGCGTCCGCCAGAATGGACCTGCGCTTTCAGCACGCAGCGGCCGTACTTTTCCGCGGCCGCCGCGGCCTGCTCCACAGTGGCGGCCACTTCTCCCGGGGGTACGGGCGCACCGTACGCGCCCAGCAGTTCCTTGGCTTGATACTCATGGATTTTCATTGCTTCGCACCTTTTTTCTTTTCGGAACGGGCTGCCGGGGCGTTCCCCTCCCCAGGAACGGCAGACGCCAGCTTCACGCCCTCCGCCAGCGCCTTTAGATTGATCTCCTCCGTACCCCGGGGGATATGGAGCGAGGCGGCCTTCTTTAGTGTCTCCATGTCCGTAATGCCCAGCAGTGCGTTGATGCACCCCACAGCCAGCACATTCGCGGTCTGGGCGCGGCCCACCGTCTCTTTGGCCGTGCGCAGGATGGGAAGGCGAAGTACCCGGTGGCCGTTCAAATTCTCCGGCACAGTAAGGCCCTCGTCAACGAGCACCAGGCAGTTTTCGGGGAGCGCGCGGGTGTAGGTATCCAGCGCCTTCTGGGTCAGCGCCATGAGGAAGGTGGGCTGCTGCACCTTGGTAAAGCCGATGGGATCGTCCGAGATGAGCGTCTCCGCTTTACAGGCCCCGCCGCGCGCTTCCGGGCCATAGGACTGGCTCTGGGCGGTGTATTTTCCTGACTGGACGGCCGCTTCCGCTAAGATGACCGAAGCGAGGATCACGCCCTGGCCGCCGCTGCCCGCCAGACGAAGCTCCATTTTACTCATTTGCTTCACGCTCCTCTGCCAGCTTCTTGATCAGCATATCGTATTTATAAGTAAATTCTGGATACTGGGCATGATGCAGCAGGCCGATGACCAGCTTGTCCTTCAGCTGCTCCGGGTCCATCTTGGCCGCCTGCTCCACCGTGACCCCATGATCCCGCTGCCACTTCATCATTTCTACAGCGTCGCCTTTTTTATTCTTGCGCCCGTAATAGGTGGGGCAGATGCTGGCCACGTCGATAATGGAAAAACCTTTGTTGCGGATGCCGTCCTGGATCAGGCCGATGGTCTGCTGCACATGGTACGCGCTGCCCCGGGCGGCATAGGAAGCGCCCGCCCCGTAGGCCAGACCCGCGATATCGAAGGAACGGTCCAGATTGCCGTAAGGGGCGGTGGTGCCGTAAGCGTTGGTAGGCGTGGTGGGGCTGTACTGCCCGCCCGTCATGCCGTAAGTGCTGTTGTTCATCACCACCACGGTAAGCCCGATGTTCCTCCGGGCCGCGTGGATCAGGTGATTGCCCCCGATGGCGGAAATGTCGCCGTCCCCAGCGATCACGATGACCTCCAGCTCGGGATTGGCCAGCTTGATGCCCGTAGCGAAGGCAATGGCCCGGCCGTGGGTGGTGTGGATCGTATTGAAGTCCATGTAGCCCGCCGCCCGGGAGGAGCAGCCGATGCCCGAAACGATCACGGTCTGGTTGCGGCTCAGGCCCAAGTTCTCGATGGCCTGCGCCACGTCGCGCATGATGATGCCGTTGCCGCAGCCGGGACACCAGATTTGCGGCAAATGCTCTGGACGCATGTACTTATAAATCAGGTTGGACATTTGTTTTGTCCGGGAAGCCGCGTTTACGTCGCCTGTATTGACTTTCATTTACGCTTCCTCCACTTTCTGCAGGATCTCCTGCGGTGTAATCACAGCGCCGTTGTACTTTCCCACAAAAGCGACGGGGCAGGCACCGCGGGTCAGCCTCTCCACTTCCAGTACGATCTGGCCGCAGTTATGCTCGGCCACCACGATTTTTTTAAGCCCGCCCAGCGCCGCGGTCAGTTCCCTTTCCGGGAAGGGCCAGATGGTGACGGGGCGGAAGATGCCGCAGCGGACTCCCTTAGCCCGCGCCATTTCCATGGCGGTCTGCGCCGCGCGCATGGTGCCGCCGTAACAAACGATGGCCACGTCGGCGTCGTCCATGTTGACCTGTTCGTAACGGACGATGTCCTTGTAGTTGTCCGAAATCTTGTGCATCAGCCGGTACATCAGCTTCTCCGCTTCCTCGGTGGAGTTGGTGGGGAAGCCCGATTCGTCATGGATCAGGCCCGTGATGTTGTAGCGCTGGCCGCAGCCGAAGGGCGCCATCTGGGGGACCATCTGGCCCTTTTTCTCGTTCATATGGTACGGCTTGCGTTTCGGATCGGGAAACTGCACCGTGGGCCGGTTGACGATGGTGATATCCTCCGCTTCCTTCATCTGCATGCCCTCGCGCAAATGCCCGATGATCTCATCCATCAGGAAAATCACCGGCGTCCTGTACCTTTCGGACAGGTTAAAGGCGCGGATCGTCTGGTAATACGCTTCCGTGACCGAGGAAGGGCTGATCACGATGATCGGGTGATCTCCGTGGGTCCCCCAGCGGGCCATCATCACGTCGCCCTGGGACGGGGAAGTTGGCATGCCCGTAGAAGGACCCATGCGCTGCACGTCCACCACCACGAGGGGGATTTCCGCCAGGCAGGCGTAGCCCAAGTTTTCCTGCTTTAAGGAAAAACCGGGGCCGCTGGTAGCGGTCATGGATTTTACGCCCGCCACCGACCCGCCGATGGCGCAGGCGATGGAGGCGATCTCATCTTCCATCTGAATGAATTTCCCGCCCACCTGGGGCAGACGGTAAGCCGAAAGCTCGGCGATCTCGGTGGAAGGGGTGATGGGGTAACCCGCGAACAGCCGCATACCGGCGGCAATCGCGCCTTCCACACACGCTTCGTTTCCCTGCATCAATACGACTTGATCCACTGGTTCGCATCTCCTTCCGGCTCTTCTTCGTTGATATAAATCGCGTAATCCGGGCAGCGAAGCTCGCATTGTCCGCACAGTACACATTCCGCGTCCTTGACGCGCTGCACCTTATCGTTCACGATCTCCAGCGCTCCTTTGGGACAGAACGCCGCGCAGATTCCGCATCCCTTGCACCAGTTCGGGTTCAGGATCAGTTCCTTTTTGACCGTCATAATCTGCCTCCTATACCACATCATTCATATCGATCTATTTTTTTATCGCGTCTTTCTGATAAGTATTATACCTCATTCCAATCACAAATTAAAACAGTTTTTATATCGTAGTTTTCACAAGCATTATTTTGTGATATAATTTCAACGAAGAACAGGGGGCGGTCGAATGAATTTTCAGAACATGGAATACTTCATGATGGCGGCGGAAACGGGCAACATCACCCGGGCCGCTGAACGATTGCACATCAGCCAGCAAGCGCTGAGCGACTGCATATCACGCATGGAATCGGAACTGGGCTGTCGGCTGTTTGAACGCCGGCAGGGGCTGGAACTCACCTACGGCGGACGCCAGTACCGAGCGGCGGTGAAACGGATGCTGGATTTGTACAAGCAAACAGTGGTCATGCTGAACGACATCAACGAAAATATCCGCGGGGAACTGCGCGTCGGCATTTCATACACCCGGGGTCAGGCGATCCTGCCCATGGTGCTGCCGGAATTCGTGCGCCGATTCCCCCTGGTGGAGCTTTCCGTACAGGAGGACAGTACACAGATGCTGGAAAGCCTGCTGGAGCGCGGAGAAATCGACGTGATGATCGGCTTTGCCCCGTTCCGCATCGACCGGGCGGAATCGTTCCCTTTGATGAAAGACCGCCTCCATCTTGTCATCCCAAAGATCCTGCTGCGGGATCGCTGGAGCACCACGGAGCAGATCGAAGCCCGCCTGTCTGCCTTCCGCGCGGATCACGATATCTCCATATTCCGCGATTTTCCTTTCGTCATGCTCAAGGAGGGGGACCGCATCCGCACCATCATGGATCAGGCGTATAAAAAAGTGCGAATCAAACCGCTGATCAAATTTGAAACCAACAATACGCAGACAGCCATGGCCCTCGCCGCCGAGGGCATCGGGATCGCCGTATGCCCGGAGCTTTACCTCAACAGCAATTATGTGGCTTCAGGCACAGCCGGGTCGTATATCCGCCAGTTGGTCGAGGTATGTCCCCTGTTCGACGATTCCCTTTCAGACACCATCGCCATCGGATACAACAAGGACCGTTATTGCAGCAAGACCGCCGAAAGCTTCATCCGCTTATGCCTGGAAAAAATGCACGGAGCGGAATATCCCACCCCGTTTCAGGGAACTCCAGCGGAAATATGAGAAATTCTTCCGGGAACTGGAACGCGAAGTCCAGAACGCGGAGGGAAGCTCACAAGTCACATTCGCTTCGAGGCAGTAGTTTTTTCTTTATGACTATAACTGTTCCTGGATTGTCATAGAAGCAATGCACCTCCTTTGACTATCAAACCAAAGTATATCAATATGCTGTCTTTGAGACAACGGGATTTAAGCAACAAACCTTAAGCCTCTTCAATAGCACCTAGGTGATGTCGATACTTTCATGCCCTACGCGATCCGCGATCGCGATGGCGCTGAAGCCCATGTCGATCAGCAAACTGATGGCACTGTGCCTGATATCGTGAATCCTGATGCGTTTAACACCCGCCTGCTTCGCTCCGCGGTTCATCTCATGGTGCAGATAATCCTTGGTGAAGGTGAAGAT
>CAMVBO010000082.1 GCA_947165745.1 uncultured Clostridia bacterium
TGGCGGCTGTCCTGCTCGTTCTGGCTGGAGTGCATGCCCGGGTCGTCCGCCACGCAAACCACCATGCCGCCGTTCACGCCGTTGTAGGACGCGGTGAACAGCGGGTCCGCCGCCACGTTGAAGCCCACGTGCTTCATGGCGCAGAAGCTGCGCGCGCCGGCCAGGCTGGCGCCCACGGCGCTCTCGGCGGCCACCTTTTCGTTGGGGGCCCACTCCGCGTAGATCTCGTCATACAGCGCCGCCTGTTCCGTGATCTCGGTGGACGGCGTGCCCGGGTAGGACGACACAAACCGGCAGCCCGCTTCGTACAGTCCGCGCGCCACCGCCTGGTTGCCCAGCATCAGCTTTTTCATGGTCCATTCTTCCTTTCCATTGGGTGCGTATTGTTTATATAAAGCAGTCGTGATTCACTCAACGATGCGGGAATCATTCAGCGGCTGCCAGGGCCTCTGTGATCAGCTTGGGATAGTCGCTGGTGATGTAATCCACGCCCAGCCCCAGCCATTTGCGGATGTCCTCGGCGTTGTTCGGGGTCCAAACGCCCACCACGCAGCCCGCGTCCTGCCAGTCGATCAGGTTGCCGACGGTCAGGTATTCCGCGTTCTGAAGGATATATTTCGTGTTCAGGCTCTTCAGCGTCTTCATCAGGTCGGACGGCGTTTTATTGATGAGAAAACCCAGCCGGGCGGACTTGTCCTGCTTGCGCACCTGCTTCAACAGGCTTGCGTTGAAGGAGATGTACAGCGTGCGCTCCCGCAGCCCGTGGCGCTTGACCGCCCGCACGCAGGCCTTGGGATCGGCGGTGTTCTTCAGCTCCAGCACCAACTCCAGCCCGCTGGCGGCAACGGCATCCAGCGCCTCGTCCAGCGTGCACACCGAGGGGTTCAGCCTGCGCAGCTGCGCCAGCGTCAGTTTCTTGATGGTATACGCCCTGCCATCCACGGTAAAGTCTGGATCGTGGCGCACCACCTGCGCGCCGTCCTTGGTGCTTCGCACGTCCAGCTCGATGGCCTTCGCGCCGGTGGAGGCGCTGTTGCGGAAGGCTTCCACCGTATTCTCCATCCAATAACCGGCGCCGCCGCGATGGGCCACGTTCACCGCGTTTGGGTTGAAGCGGGAACCCGGCGCGTAGACCGTGAATTTGCAGCTGGCCCTCTTGCCGTTGAACGCCCTCGCCGTGACGGTCGTCGAGCCCAGGCCCACGGGCGTCACTGTACCGTCCGGGGAAACCTCCACCACGGCGGGATCATAGCCGATGAATTCGACGGTGCCGGCGGTGCTCTTCGGCAGCGTCACCCTCAGGCGGGCCGTTTCCGCCACGCCCCGGTCGGGATCATACTCCAGCGCGCGCAGGCTGGCGGACAGCTTCACGCTGCCGGGTGCCTTCAGCACCTTCACCTTGCACTTGGCCTTCGCGCCGTTGGGCGCCGTGGCCGTCACCTCGGCGGTGCCCCTCCGCTTGCCCGTCAGGGTGCCGTCCGCGCCCACGGAGACGATTCTGGGCTTGCTGCTGGCATAGACCAGGCGCACGTCGTCGACGGCATCGTCGCCGCGCATGGGAACCGCGTCCAAAAGCAGCCGCTCATTCAACCCCAGCTTCACCGTGGCGGCGGTCAGGACGATCCTGTCCGGCCCGGGCCGCACGGTCACCTTGCAGCTGGTCGTCACGCCGTTGAAGGCGGTGGCCGTGATGGTGGCCTCGCCGATGGCCAGGGCCGTCACCTCGCCGGTATCGGCGTTCACCGATGCCACAGCTTCGTTGTCGCTGACATAATTGGCCAGGGCCGCGCTGCCCGACGGGCTGACGTTCAGCGCCAGCTTCCGCCGCTCCCGTTCAATCAGCACGGGGGCTTCGTCGGCAAAGGCCAGGCCGTCCGGGGCCCCGAGCACCGTTACCTTGCACTTGGCCTTCTTCCGGTTGAAGGTGGCAGCGGTGATCGTGGTGGTGCCCCTGCCCACGGCGGTGATCGTCCCGTCGCCGGAAACCGACACCACATTGCCGTCGTAGCCGGAAAAACTGACGTGGCCGGCGGAGCCCTTGGACAGCTTCACGCCCAGCCGGGCCGAGGCGCCGATGCCCTCGTCCGCGTCATAGCCCAGGGTGATCGCCCTGGCGCTCAGGGTGATCTTCTTCGGCGCGCTGACCACCTTCACGGCGCAGGCGTACTGCTCGCCCGTGGAAGCGGTGGCCGTGATGACGGCCGAGCCCTTCTTCCTGGCAGTAATCACGCCGGAGGCGCTGACCGTGGCGACCTTCTTTTTGGAGGTGGAATATGTGAACGCGACGCCCTCCGCGCCCAGGAGTTTGAGCGTGAAGCGCTCATTCAGCCCCAGGGTCAGGGATTCGGCGTTCAGGCGCGGCGCCTCAACGCCTTGCTGCGCGTCGAGACCGCCCTCAGGCGGCTGATCGGTCGCCGGCGCGCCCGGGCCGGGGTCCGGGTCGGTCTGCGGCGTTCCGTCCTTCGGCGTCTCCTCCGGTTCCAAAGCCGCGTCCGACTTCACGATCGGCTCCGCGACGGCGTCCGTCAGCTCAAACTCCGGCAGCTCCTCAACCGGCGGTTCCCCGACCGTCGCTTCCGGTTCCGCCAGCGCGCCCAGGCCCGCCGTCAGCGTCAACAGGAATACCAAGGCGAGGCTTATGCCCTTGATCCATCGCCTCATCCTGTCCGCCTCCCGTCAAATGCGATACTTGTCTACTGTATACTTATATCATTATAGCACACAGATAAACATCGCGCAAGGAAATTGATATACAACGGGGACCGCCTCGTAGAAGCGGTCCCCGTTTGCACGCATGGGGTTGGTATTTACGGCTGTTCCTCGCTGTAGAGCTTGGCCTGGAACGCGCCGTCGGCGACGCCGTTGGCCTCCATGCCGTAGGCGATCTGCGCCTTCTTCACGGCGCCCTGGGTCATGGCGCCATAGCCGCCGTCGGCCCGGCCGCTATAGAAGCCCAGCTCGCGTAGCCGCAGTTGCAGCTTCACCACGTTTTCGCCGGTGGAGCTGGTGTTCAGCGTCTCATAATTCACCGCTGCTTCGGGCTTTTGCGTGGGGCGGGGCGCGCCTTCAAACAGCTTCTGCTGGAAGCTGTTGTCCGCAATGCCGTTGGCCTCCATGTCCCACTCCTTCTGGGCGGCCTTGATGGCGTCCTCGGTCATCTGGCCAAAGGTGCCGTCGGCGGTGCCGGTCAGGTAGCCCAGATCAATCAGCCTCTGCTGCAAGGCGGCCACCTCGTCGCTCTTGATGCCGCGCTGCAGCGTGGCGTACACGACCTCCGCCTCTTCTTCCTCCGCGTCGCTCTCCAGCTGGAACAGGATCTGCTGGGGCACGCCGTCGTTGTAGGTGGTGACGACCAGATAGGCCATCTCCTCGCGGTCGGTGGAATACTCATAGCGCTTGTACAGCATCTGGGGCACGTTGGTGTTCAGAGCCACGTTGTAATTGCCGCCCATCTCCGCGTCCATCAGCTGATAGCCGCGTTCGATGGTGTCCCCGGATTCGCTGCGCAGGGTGATATCCACCACGTTCTGGGGCACGATGGTGGTCTCGCCGGTGTAGTCCTTCAGGATCAACTCGAAGCCGGCGCCGGCCTCGTTGCCCTGGAGCTTGTAGACGGTGGAATACTTGTTGGCAAAGTCGGTGGGCCGCATAAAGATCTTCATCGTCTGGGTGAAGTTGACGGTCTCATAGGGCTCGTCGGTGGCCTCCACGCGGGCGTTGCCGTCGGCCTTGACCTGGGTGGAATAGGTGAAGCTTTCGCCGTAGGGCACGATGGCGATCACCTGCGGGCCGCCGGGCACCTGGGCCGCGGCAGCATCCGCGTCGGCGGGCTCCTCCGCCTCAGCTTCGTCGCTCGCTTCCTCGGCGGGCTGAGCTTCTTCGGCATTCTGATCCTCGGCGGGCGCCTCCTCCACCGCGCCAGCGTCGGGCTGATCGGCGGCTTCTTCAGGCTGGGCCGCTTCCACAGCGGGTTCCTCGACAGCCGCTTCGGCGGGTTCCTCGGCGGGTTCTTCTGCGGGTTCTTCTGCGGGTTCCTCGGCGGGTTCCTCCGTCGCGGGCTCCTCGTCGGCGGTCGACGCCGCGGCGGCCTCCTCGGCGGGCTCTTCCAGGGATTCGGAGGGCTCGGTTTCGGGGAAGGCTACGTTTTCGGACTGCGCCTTATCGCTTCCCTCAGGCGCGGCAGCCTCCTGCTCGGCCTCGGGCTGGGCGTCCGCGTCCGCGTCGTCCGCCTTGTCTTCAAACAGATCCCAGCCGAAGGTGTCGTCTTCCTCGGGTTCAGCCGTGGGCTCGGGCCCAGGCGTCTCGGTGGGCCGAAGCTCGGCGGTGGCCTCCGTGGCCTGCATCTTCACATCCGCCGGCCTGGTCTTGTTGTACCAGCGGGCGCCCAGCACGCCGGCCGCCGCGCCGATGATGAACAACAGCACGCCGACGATGGCGACGCGCCTGCGATATTGGACACGCATGCGGCGCATTTGGGCCCTCATGGCCGCACTGCTTCTGCGGGAATTATCTTTCATATCTCCATTCCTCCTGTATATGAAGAAACTTATACGTATAAATATTATAGCCACCGCGCCGAAGGTCCGTCAAGCCGCAACCATGGCGCGGGGGCTAAGAAATCTTGATGAAATTATGACTGTCCTGCCGGGGCTATATGCCGATCTCCTCCGTCGGGTTCAGCGCCTCCACGGAGGGCAGGTCCGCCAGGGTCTCCATGCCGAAGTGCTGCAGGAACTTGTCGGTGGTGCCGTAGAGGATCGGCCGGCCCAGGGTCTCCCTGCGGCCCTGTTCCTCGATGAAGCCCTTGTTCAGCAGGCTCTGCACCGAGTAATCGCACTTCACGCCGCGCACGGCCTCAATGTCGCCCTTGGTGACGGGCTGGCGATAGGCGATGATGGACAGCGTCTCCAGCACGGCCTGGGACAGGGGCTGCTTTTGCAGCGGCTGCAAAAACGCCTCAACCTGTTCGGCGTACTTGGGGCAGATGGACAAAAACACCGTTTCCCCGCTGCGGTTCAGCTGGATGCCCCGGTTCTCCAGGGCCAGGTGATCCCCCAGCGCCGCGAGCGCCTCGTTCAGCTCCGAAACCGTCAAATTCATGGCGTGGGCCAGCGCGTCCGCGCGCACAGGGTCCCCCGACACAAACAGGATCGCCTCGATGATCGCCGATAAGTTCTCCATGACGCTTCCGTCTCCCTTCGTATGCCGTGTTATTTTATCACATTGACGGGGCGGAGGCAAGTTAATGTTGGCGTGCTGCCAGCGGCCTGTTCCCTGCCCCAAATCTTGACAAAATCCGGCAATCTGGGCTTTTGTTTCACATTTATTACAAATCTATTGCGGCCCATTACGGAATGATGTATAATCCCATTTGCAAACGAGGATCATCACAGCCGGCGGGGCTTCAATCGTCCCACGGCAGAGGATAGAAGGCGGTTACGATGCGGAAATGGATAGCCATGCTGGCCCTGGCGGCGCTGCTGGCCTGCGCGCTGGTTCCGAACGTCAGCTTCACTGAAGATAAAAACACGGTGCTGCTGGCCCGGGCCATCTATGCCCTGGCGCGCAACGACAGCTATGACGCCAAACTGGCCATCGGCACGGTGGCCATGAATCGACTGGACAGCGTGTGGTTCGCGGACGACCTGGGCGGCGTGCTGAACGAGCAGCACCAATTCCCCATCGGCAGCCGCTACGACGCCGAGAGCCTGCGCGCCGCCCACGCGGTGCTGTCCGGCAAGCGCGTCCTGGGACCCGAGGCGCTGCACTACCAGTCCCTGGCCGCCAGCCAGCCCCGCGCCGACGCCCCCCTGGCCGTGGTCGGCGGCTTCGCGTTCTACGGCTGAAACCGTCAATTCAAAACCCGCACGATGGTGCGGGTTTTTTGTTGGGCTGTCCGAGATCACCGGGACAGCTCACTTCCATGCTTAATCGGTCAGATCTCGTCGTTGGTCTCCTCGGTATTCTCGCCGTTCAAGTCCTCTTCGGCCTCCTCCGGCTCGTCCTCCTCGGCCTCGGCGCGGGCGACGGAGATGACTTTGCTGTCCTCGGCCACGCGCATCAGCCTCACGCCCTGGGTGTTGCGGCTGAGGGTGGAGATGGAGGACACCGGCGTGCGGATGATGGTGCCGTCGTCGGTGATCAGCAGGATGTCCTCCGCCTCGTCCGCCAGCAGCTGGCAGGTCAGCCGGCCGGTCTTGGCCGTCAGGTTCATGGCCTTGATGCCCTTGCCGCCGCGGCTCTGCACGCGATACTCGTCGATCTCCGTCAGCTTGCCGTAGCCATTCTCGGTGATGGAAAGCACCTTCATGCCTTCAAACACCGGGCACATGTCCACCACCTCGTCGCCCCTGTTCAGCTCGATGGACTTCACGCCCATGGCGGCGCGGCCGATGGGCCGCATGTCGGTCTCCGGGAAGCGGATGGCCATGCCGTCGCGGGTGCCCAGCAGCAGCTCATAGCTGCCGTCGGTCAGCGCCACGCCGATCAGCTCGTCGTCCTCCCGCAGCACCAGCGCGATCAGGCCGCTCTTGCGCAGGTTGGTGAACTCGGAAAGCTCCGTGCGCTTGATGACGCCGTTCTTCGTCGCCATGATCAGGAAATGGCCCGCCACCTTCTCATCGGGCACGGGCAGCATGGCCTTCACCTTCTCGCCGGCGTCCAGCTGCAGCAGGTTCACGATGGCGGTGCCCCTGGCGGTGCGCCCGGCCTCGGGGATCTGATAGCAGTTCATCTGATAGGCGCGGCCGCGATTGGTGAAGAACATCAGCGTATCGTGGGTGTTGACCACGTACATCTGCTCCACGAAGTCCTCCTCGCGGGTGGTGGCGCCGACCACGCCCTTGCCGCCGCGCTTCTGGGCGCGATAGGTGGCCTTGGGCAGGCGCTTGACATAGCCGTAGTGCGTCAGCGTGACGACCATGTCCTCCTCGGCGATCAAATCCAGCATGTCGATCTCGCCCTCCAGGGCGGAGATTTCCGTGCGGCGCTCGTCGGCGTACTTGCGCTTGATCTCCAGGATCTCGTCCTTGATGATGCCCAGCACCAGGCTCTCATCGGCCAGCACCTGCTTGTACCAGGCGATCTGCTTCTGCAGCTCGGCATACTCGGCTTCGATCTTGTCCCGCTCCAAACCGGTCAGGCGCTGGAGCCTCATGTCCAGGATGGCCTGGGCCTGGCGCTCGGA
>CAMVBO010000083.1 GCA_947165745.1 uncultured Clostridia bacterium
TGAAGGAAGCGCTGGGCGGCGTGGACATCCTGGTGAACAACGCGGGCATCACCCGGGACAAGCTGGCCTTGCGCATGTCGCCGGAGGACTTCGACGCGGTGATCTCCGTGAACCTGAAGGGCACGTTTTTGATGATCAAGGCCCTGTACGCCGACTTCATGAAGAAGCGGGCGGGCCGCATCATCAACATCGCCTCCATCTCCGGCCTGATGGGCAACCCGGGCCAGGCGAACTACTCCGCCTCCAAGGCGGGCGTGGTGGGCCTGACCAAGACCATCGCCCGGGAGTTGGCCGCCCGCAACGTCACCTGCAACGCCATCGCGCCGGGCTTCATCGAGACGCCCATGACGCAGGCCATGAACCAGGACGCCCTGGAGGAGGCCTGCAAGAGCATCCCCCTGCGCCGCATGGGCAAGCCGGAGGACGTGGCGGCGGCGGCGGCCTTCCTCGCCAGCGACGAGGCGGGGTACATCACCGGCACCGTCATCACCGTCGACGGCGGATTCTTTATGAGGTAGGAGCCAGGAGTCAGGAATCAGGAGTATGAATAGCTTTTCAGGACGCTTTTCACTCCTCACTCCTCACTCCTCACTCTTCACTCGATCAACCTTGTGAGGAGATCGTATGAACCATCGTGTAGTTATTACCGGCGCAGGCGTCATTTCCCCGGTGGGGAGCGGCGCGGAGGCCTTTTTCCAGAGCCTGACCGAGGGCGTGTGCGGCATCGGCCCCATCACCCGCTTTGACACCGAGGGCTACAAGGTCAAGGTGGCGGCGGAGGTGAAGGGCTTCGACCCGGAGGCCGCGGGCATCGACCGTGCCCAGGTCAAGCGCACCGACCTGTTCGCCCAGTACGCCATGGCGGCGGCCATCCAGGCCGTGTCCGACAGCGGCATCGAGGGCACCGTTTCCCCGGAGCGCCTGGGCGTGTACGTGGGCAGCGGCATCGGCGGCATGCAGACCTTCGTGCAGGAGACGGAGAAGCTGCTCAACCGCGGCCCCGGCCGGGTCTCACCCTTCTTCGTGCCCATGATGATCGGCAACATGGCGGCGGGCAACATCGCCATCCGCTTCAACGCCCAGGGACCCTGCCTGCCGGTGGTGACGGCCTGCGCTACCAGCAGCCACGCCGTTGGCGAGGCCTTCCGGGCCATCAAGTACGGCCACGCGGACGCCATCATCGCCGGCGGCGCGGAGGCCACGATCATTCCACTGGCGGTGGCGGGCTTTTCCAACATGAAGGCCCTCAGCGAGAGCGAGGACCCCTGTGCGGCGTCCCTGCCCTTCGATTCCCGGCGCGCCGGGTTCGTGATGGGCGAGGGCAGCGGCATCCTGGTGCTGGAGGAATACGAGCACGCCATGGCGCGCGGCGCGAAGGTCTACGCGGAGTTGGTCGGCTACGGCAACACCTGCGACGCCTATCACATCACCGCGCCTCAGGCCGAGGGCGTCGGCGCGGCCAACGCCTTCAGGCTGGCGCTGGAGGAGGCCGGATATCATGGCGAGAAGCTGTACATCAACGCCCACGGCACCGGCACGCCCATGAACGACAAGGTGGAGACCCTGGCCATCAAGAGGGCCCTGGGCGAGGACGCGGCTCGCGAGGCGCTGATCAGCTCCACCAAGTCCATGACCGGGCACATGCTGGGCGCCGCAGGCGGCGTGGAGGCCATTGCCTGCGCCATGGCGCTGAAGCACAGCGTCGTGCCGCCCACCATCCACCTCGACAGTCCCGATCCCGAGTGCGACCTGAATTACGTGCCGAACGCGGCGGTCAAGGCCGACATCCAGCTGGCCCTGTCCTCGTCGCTGGGCTTCGGCGGTCACAACGCGGTGATCGCGATGCGCAGATTTTGATTTGCGACGCAAAATCAAAATCAATGAATTGCGCCTTCGGCGCGTGAATCAGCGCTGCGCGCTATGAATTGCCCTGTGGGCATGAATTGCGCTTCGGCGCATGGGAAGAAGGCGCAATTCAAATCACGTGCCGCAGGCACAAATCATGATTGCGAAGCAATCAAATCATGGCGCTTGGGCGCAAGCGCCAATTCATTTTCATCACTCAATACCCCCCTTTCCAAAACGGAGGACACATCATGCAAACTGAACGCCTGAACCGAGAGCAAATCGCGCAGATCCTGCCCCACCGGGACGACATGGCGCTGTTGGACGAGGCCGCGCTGCTGGAGGACGGCACCGCCGAGGGCGTCTATCACGTGCGCGGCGACGAGTTCTTCCTCCGGGGCCACTTCCCGGGTAACCCCGTGGTGCCGGGAGTCATCCAGTGTGAGATCATCGCCCAGGCCTCCTGCATGCTGATGAAGGACGCCATCCCCGGCGGCACGCCCTACTACGCGGGCATCAACAGCGTGCGCTTCCGCCGCCCGGTGCGCCCCGGCGACACCATCACGGTCCATTCCGAATTGGTGCGCAGCAAGGGCATGCTCTTCGTCGTCAAGGGCGAAGCCACCGTGGACGGGGCCGTATGCGCCTCCGGCGAGTTCATGTTTATGATCTCAAAATAGCGGCAAATGAAAAAAGGCTGAATGACAAGCGTCATTCAGCCTTTTTTCATGTATTAATCCTGTTGCAGTATCCTGGCCAGGAACTCCCTTGTCCTGGGCTGCTTGGGCTGGGTGAAGATGGCCTCGGGCACGTCGCTTTCCACGATCACGCCGCCGTCCATGAACACCACCCGGTCGCACACGTCCCGGGCAAAGCCCATCTCGTGGGTGACGACCAGCATCGTCAGGCCCGAGGACGCCAGGTCCTTCATAACGGCCAGCACTTCGCCCACCATCTCCGGGTCCAGGGCGCTGGTCGGCTCGTCAAACAGCAGCACGTCCGGGTTCATGGACAGCGCCCGGGCGATGGCCACGCGCTGCTTCTGGCCGCCGGAGAGCTGGCGGGGCTTGGCCTTCACGTACACGTCCATGCCCACCTTGCGCAGATACTCCATGGCGGTCTTTTCCGCCTCGGCGCGGCTGCGCTTCAGCACCTTCATCTGGCCCACCACGCAGTTTTCCAGCGCCGTCATGTTGGCGAACAGGTTGAACTGCTGGAACACCATGCCCACGTGGGCGCGGTACATCTGCAGGTTAAAGCCCTCACCGCGGATGGACTCTTCGTGATAGAGGATCTCGCCGCCGGTGGGCTTTTCCAGCAGGTTGATGCAGCGCAGCAGCGTGGATTTTCCCGAGCCGCTGGAGCCGATGATGGACACCACTTCGCCCTTGTGCACGGAGAAGTCCACGTCCCTGAGCACCTCATGGTCGCCGAAGGACTTGTTCAGGTGGCGCACTTCGATGATGCGCTCGGCAAGCTTCTCAGCCATGCTGCTCGCCTCCCTTCGCGATCAGTTCCACGTCCGGCACGGTCTGGGAGCCGTGGATGGCATAGTTTTCCGGGCCGTCCATCTTCTTCTCCACCCAGCGCAGGAAGCGGGTGACGGTGAAGGTCATCACGAAGTAGATGCAGGCGGTGATGAAGAACACCTCGTAATATTTAAAGTAGGTGCCGGCGGCGCTCTTGGAGACGAAGAACAACTCCGTTACGGAGATCACGTTCAGCACGGAGGTGTCCTTGATGTTGACCACGAATTCGTTGCCCAGGGCGGGCAGAATGTTGCGGATGGCCTGGGGCAGCACCACGTGCAGCATGCTCTGGCCGTAGGTCATGCCGATGGCCAGCGCGGCCTCCTGCTGGCCGGGGTCCACGGACTGGATGCCGCCGCGCACGATCTCGGCCAGGTACGCGCCGGTGTTGATGGACACGATGATGTAGCCCGCCAGCAGGTGGGGCAGGTTCACATGGAACACCGCCGACATGCCGTAGAAGATGACCATGGCCTGCACGATCATGGGCGTGGAGCGGAACACCTCGATGTACACGCCCAGCAGCCACCGCACCGCCTTGCGCAGCCAGTAGCGCGCGACGCCGTTTTCCCTGTCGACGGGCCTGGCGCGCACATAGCCCACGGCCAGGCCGATGACGAAGCCGGTCAGCGTGCCCGTCAGGGCGATCAGCAGCGTGACGCCCGCGCCCTGCAAAAACAGGCCGCCGTAGGTTTTCAGGAAGAAAAATACCCATTCAAAGAAGCCGGACTGGGCGGTGGGCATGAAATCACATCCTCAAAAGTATTGGTAAAACGATGTATAGGGGCGCCGCAGCGGCGCCCCTACAGGGTGGTCGTTCGTTTATTCGGCGGAAACCGGCTGGGTCAGCACGGCGTTGTCCATCAGGGCGTTGCGATCCTCGGCGCTGATGCCGGCCAGGATGGCGTTGATCTGCTCGATCAGCTCCGGCTGGCCCTGCTTGATGGCCACGGCCACGGAGGTGTCTTCCTCGGAAGCCACGAAGCCGGGGGTGACGAAGGTCAGGTCGGCGTTGGCCTGGCAGGCGGAAACCGCGCCGGGACGCTCGGAGATGTAGCCGTCGATGGCGCCGCTGGACAGGGCGGTCATCATGGCCGGGAAGGTCTCCTGGGCGGGCTGCTTGTCGACGCCCTCCAGCTGGTCGATCACGGTGTAGTGAAAGGTGTTCTGCTGGCCGGTGATCTTCGCGCCGGCGAAGTCAGCCAGGGTCTCGGCGTTGGCGAAGGCGCCGTCCTTGCGCACCACGACCACCAGGTCGCTGTTGTAGTAGGCGTCGGTGAAGTCCACGGTGATCTTGCGCTCGGCAGTGGGGGACATGCCCGCGATGACGGCATCGATCTGGTCGGCGTTCAGGGCGGGGATCAGGCCGTTCCACTCGATGGCGACGATCTCCAGATCCTTGCCCAGGCCCTCGGCGATCTTCTTGGCGATCTCCACGTCATAGCCCGCGGCAAAGCCCACGCCGCTGGCGATGGGCACGGTGTTTTCGCTGGCCTCGGTCTGGGTCCAGTTGAAGGGCGCGTAGTCGCACTCCATGCCCACGCGGAAGGTGCCCTCGGCGAAGGCGCAGGCGCTCAGCAGCATGGCGATGGCCAGCAGGGTGACGATGATTCTCTTCATGGTAATAGCCTCCTGATGTGTGATATAAAATGCGTGACCGAAGTTCTATACTCCGGTCACGCCGCATTTGCCCTCGGGCAATCATGTGTGAGATCAGAGATAGCGCTCCATGGTGTGGGCCATGACAGTGAACCGCGTGTTCCGCGCTCCCCCAACCCGAGACGTCTCCAACCGCCCCGGATTTCGGCGGCCTTCCCTTTCCCGCCGCTTCAGTGCCCCTGGAGGGGCTCGGCGGCGCTACTGATGAATCCCGCGCCTCTATCGATCATTCATTTTCCTATATTATAGTGGTAAAGGGTTGAAAAAGCAAGGGATGGGGCGATTTTTAATGGAAAGTTCGCAATGGAGGAGAGGGAGAACGGAATAAAACCAAAAGCCTTCCCCAGAGGGGAAGGCATCAGGTTATTCCTTCGCCGCTTCGGCGGCCGCCATCGCGGCCAGGGCCTTCATGCGGCGCTCGGCCACCTTGGGGTCCTCCACGAAGGGCACCACGCCCTCCACGGCGTCGGCGGGCCGGATGCGCGCGTCGTCCTTGTCCACGTTCAGCAGCACGTACCTCCGATTGCCCATGCCCAGTTCGTCCATGTAGGACAGCTGGCGATGGCCGTGGCGGCTCTCGATGCGTTCCCGCATGGCCGCTCCGTCTTCCTGGGACAGGGCGTAGATCAGGTCCACGCAGGCCTGGTCCACGGCCAGGATGTCGGTGCTGGCCAGGATGCCGATGTCCGGCGTCACCACCGGCTCGGCCAGGCAGCCCTCGCAGTCGCAGGACACGGAGATGTTGCGCATCACGTTGATGAAGCAGGTCTTTTTGCCGAAATAGTCCACGGTAGCCTTGGTGGATTCAGTCATGCGTTCCATCAACTCTTCCATGTCCACGCTCCAGGCCAGCTCCGGGTCCTGGCTGTTGCGGGCGTGGATCATGCGCTTGCCGATCTTGCCGTCGGCGCAGCCGATGCCGATGTTCTTGTTGCTGCCGCCGAAGCCGCCCATGGTGTGGCCCTTGAAGTGGGTCAGCGCCACCAGAGAGTCGTACTTGGGCAGCTCCCGGCCCACGCTCATGTGGTCGAACCACTTGCCGCCCAGCACCAGCAGATCCGCCGTGCCGAACTCGTCGGTGATGTCCACCGGGCAGAAGTCCCAGCCGTTCACCTTCAGCGTCTGGCGATGCTTTTCGGTGGTGTCCCGGTCGCCCTCATAGAAGGTGTTGGTTTCCACGATGGTCGCGCCGGGGATCTCGCTGGCGAGGAAATCCTTGACCCACGCGCTGGGGATTATGTTCGGGCCGTACTGTTCGCCGGTGTGCAGCTTGACGGCCACCTTGCCGCCGATGCGGCCGTTCACCCGGCGATAGAGCTTTTTAAGCCCCGCGGCGGACAGATCGCGGGTGAAATAGACGATGGATTCGTTGCCGGTGCGCTCCTCATAGGGCACGTAGCGCTCGCCGCCGGTGCCGGGAATCTTGTCGCTCATGGCTTTTCCTCCTTAAACCTCAATGGTCCTGGGCGCTTCGGTGAAGCTGGAGAAGGTGGCGGTGGCGCCCTGGAAATAGAGCACCTCGGTGTTGTCATCCTCGGCGTCGTACATGGCCTTGAGGGACGGGTAGTTGTCCAGCATGTGCTTCTTGGCCTCCACCCGGTCGTCCCGCACCAGCCTGCCCGCCACGCGCAGCCACTTGCCGTCCATGAAGGCGCAGATCTCCACCTTGGGGTTGGCCTCAAGCTGTTTGGAAACACTCTTTACCTTACCGGTCTGGATGTAGAGCCGGTCCTCAAAGACATCCACGGTGCCGAACGGCCGCACCCGGGGCTGGTCGCCGTCCACGGTGGCCAGGTAGTAAGTGCCGCACTTTTTCAGGAATTCATAGACCTCGTTCATGGGTTTTGCCTCCGTTTCTGTAGGATTATTAGTTGAATTATACCAGCGTATTCCGGGAATGTAAAGGGCAATTTGGTTTGGAGTCGGGTGACACCGGAGAATCATACTCTTATAAAGACAGTGATAAATTGGCTATTGTATTCGCAGGGCTTTTGTGCTATAATCACTTAAGGTTGTTTATAATTGCGGACAAATCCGCGCGTATTCCCGGAGGCAGCGTGTCCAGAAACCGGTATGTGGGCGATTATCGCCTGGTGGAGAGCATCGACGAGCGG
Organism: uncultured Clostridia bacterium; assembly: GCA_947165745.1. The sequence goes on from CAMVBO010000083.1 coordinate 7,148, forward strand.
GGTC
>CAMVBO010000084.1 GCA_947165745.1 uncultured Clostridia bacterium
GTCTGAAACTGAATTCCATCTAATACTGTTCTCAATTAAATATAAGATCCTTCGCTTCGCTCAGGATGACAATCATCATGGTGTCATCCTGAGCGGAGCGAAGGATCTTTTATGTTTCATATTTGAGAATAGTATAAGTTGTGCACAAATGCGGAGTGGATTCTTCGCTCTGGCAAAGCTGAGCGGAGAGCGGCGCATCGTTGACCGAAGTGAAGCAAAGCCAGGTTACGCACCGGGCTGGCATCCGTGGATGCGCTCAGGTTCCAGCGTTTCCAGCAGCCGGCCCACATGCCGCGTGCTGAAGAACAGATCCCGGTTCGCCAGCACGATGACCGCCGCCGCCGCGGTGACCACGATCGTCTCCACGCACTTCGTCTCGGGCGTCATGGCGATCTTCTCCTGCATGAAGTTGACAAACAGGTGAAACACCATGCAGGCGAGGATAGACCGGTCGCTGACCAGGTAGACCCAGGTGATGATGAAGCCGAGTGGAATCCCGCTGACAAAGAAGTTTGCCACATACAGCGGGTTCACCGTCAGCCCCGCCTGGTAGGTGCCCCGGATGAAGATCAGCGGCAGGTGCCACAGCGACCACAGCGTGCCGAAGATCATCGATTCCCAAAACCAGTTCATATAGTTGCCGATGGAATCCTCGCAATAGCCCTTCCAGCCCACCTCCTCGATGATGGACGCAACCAGGATCGTCAGCAGCGCGCTGCCGATGCCCACGCCGGTGAATGAGAAGTCCTCGGTGAAGGCAAACTGATCCAACGATTGGCCGAACGCCAGCGACAACAGGATCGAAAGCCCCACGATCACCGCGAACAGCACCACCGCCCAAAATACGTTCAGCCACTTCACCTTGTAGAACCCCACCAGCTTGTTCTTCAGGTCTCGCTTCAGCGCGTCCGAGCCCGAGAGCACCACGAACAGCGTGGAGACCACGGCCGGAGCGATCAGGCCCACCGCCATCAACCCAAAGGCCGCGTTGCCCGGCAGGAAGATCGCCGGGATCCAGAAGATCCATGTGAAGAGATACGCCAGCGCGAAGAACAACACCGGTTTGTATCGATAGCCTGTCTGCTGCATCATGTATTCCTCCTCTTTCGGCGGTCAATTCGCCGCCGGTTCCATTTCGCCCTCCAGTTCCCGGATGCTCCGGATAAAGCGCATCCCGATGGCGATGACGGCCATCATGCCGCCGGCGACCTGTATGACGAGGGCCGCGCCCCGCCCGACGCCCATGCCGGTCCACGTGCCCAGCGCGTCCGCCGCGACGCCGGACACCGCGTAGGCCACCACATAGCCCAGCTGGGACAGGAAACCGATCAGCCCCCACACCCGGCCCTGCACCTCGTCGGGGATGTGCGTCCGCGTCAGGTAGTCCAGGCTGTTGTTGGCAAAAGGCAGCGCCGCGAAGAACAGGAAGCCGAAGGCACAGATCGGCAGGACGTTCTCAAACGACCCGAAGCCGACCATCATCAGCCCCGCCAGCGCCAGGGAGGCGCACAGGATGCCCGTGAAATGCCTCCTGATGCCCCGCACGCCCAGCACCAGCCCGGACACCAGCATGCCGCTGGCGCAGACGGTCTCGGCCACGCCCAGCGTCTTCGCATCCGTAAAGGACAGCATCATCGGCTCCGCCAGGATCTGGAACATTCCCATGAACAGCGTGATGGCGGAGGACACCAGCACCAGCAGTAAAACGCCCCTCCGGGCACGCAGGACCCGCCAGCCCTCCCGGATGCTGGCCAGGAAGCCGGTGGCCGTCTCCGCGGCCTTTTTGCCGATGCTCCGGCGCACCACGGCGGCGCTGACCACCGTCAGGAAGAAGGTGCCAATGTCGATCGCCAGCAGCAGCTTCACGTCGCTGACCGTCAGCAGGAAGCCCGCCAGGATCGGCGAGAGCAGATAGCGTGCGCTCCCGGCCAGGGAGACCAGCCCGCTGGCCTTGGAGAACTCCTCCTTGGTCAGAAGGTCCGTGATCGTGGCCCGGAAGGCCGGCTCCAGCAGCGCGGAAAACACGGCGCTGATCAGCACGCCCACGCAAATCTGCGTCAGGGTCGCGCCGCCGTTCATCATACAGACCAGTATGTATACGATGCCCAGGGCCGAACAGCCGTCCCCGATCATCATCAAAAGGCGCCGGTCATACCGGTCCGCCAGCGCCCCCGCCGGCACGCTGAGCAGCAGCGTGGGCAGAAAGCCCAGCAGGGTGACCAGCGCCATGCTGGCCGCGCTCCCCGTCTGCTGGAAGATGTAGACGCCCAGGCCGAAGCTGGTCAGTCCCCCGCCGATGGAGGAGATCAGTTCCCCCGCCCACAGCAGGATGAACTTTTTGAGATTGGATTGGCGCTTCATCGTCCCACCTCACTGAACGTCCTGGGGAGGGCGAACCAGAGCGCGGATGAAGCCCATGGCGCCCGGCTTCGCACCCAGGATCTTTTCCGTGGCGTCGATGAACACCTCGATGACCGCGGGCGTGTAGGGATTGTGGCCGTCGAACAGGTCGCTGCTCAAGATCAGGATCATCCGGATCCGCTCCGGGATGTGGTCGCAGTCGAACAGACCCTCCCTCACGCCATCCTCGGCGGCCCGGGACAGGATCGGCACGATCAGGTCAAACAGGCGCCCTCGGATCTTGTCGTGCATCAGCAGGTTCTCCGGCCGGTGCAGGGCTTCGTCGATCGTCCGCTCCTGCTGCTCCGGCTGGATGGACGCGATGATCCCCACGATCTTCTCCGGCACCGAGAGATCGGCCTGCAGCACGGCCTCCGCCTTTTCCGCCTCGGCCTCGAGCATCATGCCGATGACCTCCTCCAGCATCTGCTCCTTGCTCTGGAAGTAATAGTAATACGTGCCCTTGGCGATACCCGCCGCCTCGATGATCTCGTCCACGCTGGTGTTCTCATAGCCCTTGGAAACGAACATCCCGTAAGCAATTTGAAGCAGCTCCCGCTTTCGTCGCTCTCCCTTTTTCATTCTCAAACTCCTTTTCGACTGTCGGTCGATTTTTATTGTAACCTCCTCTTCTTCAAGTGTCAAGTTAATTTTCGACTATCAGTCGGTTTTTAATTTCCCCCAAGCCCTCCTGCGCAGCACAGCTTGCTCATCCTCTTTATTCTCAGGCAGTCATATTTCAAGACGACGACGGATGGATACGTCCATCCACGCGAAAGCCGGAAGCCATTAAGCGCTTCCCAATGCTTCAAAATGGAGCTTGATCGCACCTGATCTGCGCAAAAACCGACGATCAGCGATTATGACTGGATCGCGTTTAAGGACCGCCGCCGTTTTTCCAAAACACAAAAGAAAACTGTAAGACCTTGTAAGTCTCACAGTTTTCCCGTGTGCTGTGCATATGCTAATGCTGCCAGCCCCGCTCGTGAATCGGATGAAAGCGGTTTTACCGTTTTCGTCAAACTTGGAGGAGGCATGGCCGCTGCCGTCAGCATCACGCCCTCCGGCAGCGCAACCTTGTGCGCAGCGTACTGGTCGGATGCCTCAAAGAGCATCCGACTGTATGCCGCCAGCACCTCAAATCGCGCAAATCCGCCAATACAATACGCAGATGAGCAGCGACGCGACCAGCATCACCCCGCAGACGACCTTCCACTTTCCGTTTGCGTTGAAGCCGTAGAAGTCCTCCCAGCGCTTATCCTCTGGGGCGAGCATGACCTTGTAGAAATACACCGCGCCATAGGCCAGCACCGGCAATAGCCCGGTCAGCGCGGTCCAAAAGGACATCCTCTGCCGCTCCAGAAGGCAGAACGACAGGATCGCCAGCAGCGGCGTGATCAGGTGCGCAAAAAAGGAATCGCCGCTGAACCAGCGCTTGTAACCGCCCTTGAAGGGCGCGAGGAACAATACCACCGTCAGGAAGGTCAGCGTAAGGGCCGCGGTTCCCAGGTACTTGAGCCAAAAAACGGTCCACGGAACATGCCCCGAAAGCTGGCCGATCGCCATGATCAGCGCCGCAATGGCGCAAAAGTCGTTCGACAGGACCGTGAAGAAGCGAAACTGCCTCAACCCGCCCTGAATATCCCACGCGCCATCCTTTCTGAAATGTGAAAGGGCGATGATGAATGTGGCCGCGAATATGACGGCATTGATAATGATAGAAGCTGTTTTCATGCTCACGCCTCCTGCGAGGCCCCGCCCCGGGCACCAATCTGCCCGCGGGCACGCCCCCGCTCCTAAAAAGCAAGCAGGCCATATTCGCTAAAGAGATACAGCCTGCTTGCCGGTCACGTCATGGCATATGCCAAGACCTGATATAATGGACAAGATTACCGAGGACTTTTTGCTGGCAAGGCGAAGTCCCGCTGACTTGCCGGCGCACAGCAGTCGCGCGGCGGTGCCGCCGCTTCCGCTTCGCGGAGCAGCGGCACCGCGCAGAAGTCAAGGGACTTCAACGCCGCCAGCGCGGAAAAGCACCGGCAAGATATCCTACTCAGGGATTGGTATTATTCGTCGCTTCGGGGGCTTCCGCCTGGGCGGGCGCTTCCGCCTTCACTTCCGGCGCGGGCTCCTCCACTGCCTCGGCCGCCGGCGCCTTCCTCGGGGCGGTCCTCCTGTGGGCCCTGGTCGCGGGAGCCGCCGCCTTGGCGGGGGCCGCCTTGGCAGGCTTCTCCACTTTCACTTCCTCGACGGGGGCTTCCGCCTGGACGGGCGTTTCCACCTTCACGGCCTTCTCAGCCTTCTCAGCCTTTTCAGCCTTCTTGGCTTCCTTGGCCTTCTTCTTGGCCTTCTTCTTGGCCTTGGCCTTCTTGGCTTCCTTCTTGTCCTTCTTTTCCTTCTCGTCCACGGCGTCCTCTACCTTTTCCATCGCCGTCGAAACCAGCTCGCGGGCCTTCTTCTGGCCCTTGATGGCAAAGTCAGCGCTGGTCTCAGCCTGCTCCACCATATGCTCGTTGGCCATCTTCTGGAACTTCTGCATCCACTTCGCCAGCTCCTTCGGGGAAATGGCCTCAACGCCGGGCATGATCTGCAGCTCATCCGGCAGGAACGCGATGAAGGCGTCCCACATATCCATGTTGTAATCGAAGAAATGCTCCCACTGATCCTGGAACCAATCCATCGAGGACTTCTGGGCGTCGATCATTTCCTTCCAATACTTCCGCAGGCTGGAATTGAAGTCGCCAATGTTGGTCTTGGCCTTCTTGGCCTTCTTGCCCTTGACCTTCACGCCCGGAATGGGAGGCATGGGAGGTACGGGCGGCACGGGCGGCATGACGGGCATCTTCGGCATGTTGGGCAGATTGGGGGCCATGCCCTGGAACGCGGACAGAACAACATTGGGGGACTTCTTCTTGCTCATCTTGGGTACTCCTTTCATTAATGGCATCAAAAACTTTTTGTATGCCAGGTTGAACAGCATCGGGGTCATGTTATACAGACTGTTGGGAATGTTATCGATGTCAAAATCGGTCAGCTTGATGACCAGCTCCCTCAGGCCGGGGATCTTGAGCAGCTTGTTAAAGCGGCCCTCGTTGATATCCGGGATACAGGCGAACACCTCGGAGAGGATGTTGTAGATATCGCCTTCCAGCTCCTCCGGCATGCCCGCGCCCATGAAGGGGTCCTCGCCCTTTGGCGCCGGCACGAGCAATATGTCGAGCACCTTGCCGTCGATCCTGACGGGCTTGACGGAATAGCGGCTTCCGGTCACGGTACCCGAGGCCAGCTTCTTGCCGTCCACCTTGCCGCCGGAATTCAGCGGCATGTTCTCGACGATCACGCACTGGCTGGGCATGTTGGTGTCCGACAGCATGCCGTCCTCGATGAACACCTGAATCAGCGCCTTGCGCAGCACGGTCAGATCGCCCGCGTTCTTGTCGCTCATCTCCACGTACAGCACGGGGACATTGTCGTGCAGCATCTTGTTGAACTCCGGCGTCAATCCGCAGGCGGCGATGCCAGGCTGGGACGTGACGGCGTTCTCGATCAGGCCCGCGTCAAAGCGCACGCCCGCGTTGTTGACAAAATACTGGTTGGATCTGCCGATGCAGGTCATGCTGCCGTCCTGGTTGACGCGCACCAGGTCGTGGGTGTTGAAGTAATCCTCGCCGTCGATCTTCTCCAGCTCAAAGAAAACCTCGTCCTCCAGCCTGCCGGTGCTCATCGTCGGGGAACTCAGCAGCAGGACGCCCGTGCGCGGGCCATCGGAGATGTCGTAGTAGCGGTTCTCGTCCTCCACGAGGAGCTTTGCCTTAAAGCCCGGCAGCGGGAAGCCGATGGCGTCGTCGTCGCGATCCGTCGGGCAAAGCAGGCACGCGCCGCCCAGCTCCGACAGCCCGTAGCCGTTGATGATCCGGGCGGAGGAGCCGCAGGAGCGCAGATAGTCGTTAAACTGCTTCTTGAATTCCGGGGAGACGTAGGAGCCACCCATGAACACGATCTTCAGCTTGGAAAGATCCATGTCGGGCATGGTCTTGAGCCAGGTGTCCAATATGCTCTTGCTGGTGAACAGCACGTTGATCCCGTAATGCTCGATCGCCTCGGAATAGCGCGGGTTGGTAGCCCCGCAGGGCAGGCTGACGATCTCCATGCCCAGGCCCAGCGGCGCGTGTAGCATGTCCACCATGGCGTAGACCCAGGACATGTTCAGCGTCAGATAGGTGACCATGTGCTTCGGGGCGTTCTTGAAATCCTCGTTGGTCTCCTTGGCCTTGATGGCGCTGGCCACAAAGGCGTTCATCGCCTTGTCGGTCAGGGGCACCGGCTTGTGCATACCGCTGACCGTGCCCGTGGTGTGCAGCACCGTGGTGGTGTCGCCCTTGCTGTAGGTGATGGGATAGGCTTCGTACTTCTGCAGAAGGTCATCCATCAACAGGCCGCCGGGCATTTGCCGGAACTGCTCCTTGTTGATGTTGCGAATCAGCTCCAGCGCGGGAATTGCGAAATCCCCGCCCATGGGGCTTGACAGCACGATGATGTTGCGCAGCCCCAGCAGCTCCTTGTCGCACAGCAGCCGCTTCATCAGCTGGGGATAAGCGAAAAGCTCCGAGACCACCAGGTCGGTGATCTTCTCGCGCTCGATCATGCTGTGAATCTGCTTTTCATCATACAGATCGAAGTGATAGATGATGGATACGGACGCGCCGGCCATGTTCAGGCCGTAGTACGCGAAGATGGTCTCGGTCAG
>CAMVBO010000085.1 GCA_947165745.1 uncultured Clostridia bacterium
AATGCAGCCTGATACGCTCGAAACTGCACATCCCGGACTTTAGAAACACACTCTTTAAACAGGAGGACAAACCTATGAAAAAAATGATTTTCCTGGCTCTAACCCTCGCGCTGGCGCTGTGCGCGCTGACGCCTGCGATGGCCGAAGGCGGCATCAAGCGCATCGGCACGCTGCAGATGCTGAACATGACCGAGGATGAATACGCCGCCGTGCAGAAGCTGCGCGCCAGGATCGGCACGATGATGAACGAGGACGGCTTCACCGCTGAACATCCCTATTACGACGGCATGCTGGATGCGGAGCCGGAGATCGTTTTCTTTGACAACCTGGACAGCATGGTTATGGCGCTGGACGCCGATCAGATCGACGCCATTGATCTGAACCGAAGCACTGCGGAATATCTGTGCGCCAACAATGACGGCCTGGTGATGTTGATGGATTATTACATCCCTGATGATAACATACTGGCGGATTTCGCGTTCTATGGTCCCATGGGGTTCGATTTTTCGATGATGCTTCTGCAAGAACGGCAGGATCTGGCGGACGAGCTGTCCGAGGCCATAGTTTCCATCGACGAGGATGAGCTTGACGCGATCACGGAGAAGTACATTGTCGGCGCGATCAACGGCGATATTCCCTCCGTAGAGCTGCCCGTTATCGAAGGGGCGGACACGATCCGTGTCGCCGTGACCGGAGATTTGCCGCCCATGGACTATGTGAGTGCCGATGGCCGGCCCGCGGGTTTCAACGTGGCTTACCTGGCGGAGATCAGTGCGCGCATCGGCAGGAATATCGAACTTGTGCCCATCAATGCGGTTGCCCGCCCCATGGCGCTTTCCTCCCACGAGGTGGACGTGGTGTTCTGGAGCCGCAGCTGCATAGGGGCGGATGAAGCCATAGAAAATGATCACCAGTGGAAGGCGCTGTTTGTTCCCGAGGACGAGGCTGATCAGGCAATGCTGGAGAAGATTGATGATACAATCATTCCCGCCTTCGATTATGCCAAATACGCCAGCAAGGATATCCCGGATGGGCTGATCATTACCGAAAGCTACTATTCCGACAGCACCGTGCTGGTGTCCAAGAAATAAGCAGCCGAAGCGGAACGACCGCCAGAGGGGCTGGCCGGACGAGTACTGACGAAGGGAAATCGAATATGTCCTTTGCTGATATTTGGTCAATCGACCCCGCGCCCGCGAAGGGTTCGGTGCTTCGCGGTGCAACCTGGCGCGTGACGGTGCTCACCGACCGGCTGTTGCGGCTGGAGTACGATCCGGAGGGCCACTTCTGCGATACCGCCACCCAGACGGTCATCAACCGGGCGTTTCCGCTGCCTTCTTTCACCCAGACGGAGAAGAACGGCTGGCTGACGGTGGAAACGGCGGCCGTGCGGCTGCAGTACGACGGCAGGCCCTTCTCGCCGGAGGGGCTGTCCGTGACGCTGAAGGGTCAGTATTGGGCCTATGCCAGCGTGTGGCACTATGGCGACAACGGCCGCAACTTAAAGGGTACCGCACGCACCCTGGACGGCGCCAACGGCGAGATCCCGCTGGGAGACGGACTGTTCTCGCGGGAGGGCTACGCGGTGCTTAACGACTCTGACACCATGCGCATGGACGGGGAGGGGAACCTGCTGCCCGCCGAGGCCCACGGCATTGACCTCTACCTGTTCGCCTACGGCCGCGACTTCAAGGGCGCGCTCAGGGATTATTACCACCTCACCGGCCCGACCCCGGTGCTGCCGCGCTACGCCCTGGGCAACTGGTGGAGCCGCTTCTATCCCTATACAGAAGAGACTTACATGGCTCTGATGGGGCGCTTTGCGGCGGAGGATGTGCCGCTTTCCGTGGCGGTGCTGGACATGAACTGGCACGTTACCGACATCGACCCAAAGTACGGCCCTGGCTGGACGGGCTACACCTGGAACAAAGACATGTTCCCAGACCCGCCGCGCCTTATGAAGTGGCTGCACGACCGGGGGCTGAGGGTCACGCTGAACGACCATCCCGCCGACGGCCTGCGGGCCTTCGAGGACCTGTACAGGCCCATGGCGGAGGCGATGGGCGTCGATCCCGCAAGCGGCGAGCCGATGCCCTTCGACGCGGGCAGCCCCGAATACCGGGCGGCCTTTGAAAAGGCGGTGCTGGACGACTTCGAGAAACAGGGCGTGGACTTCTGGTGGATCGACTGGCAGCAGAAGGGCGGCAGCAGCGTGCCGGGCATCGACCCGCTGTTCATGCTGAACCATACCCGATATCTGTACGCGGCGCGAAAGGGCGACGCGGGCCTGACCTTCTCCCGCTATGGCGGCCCGGGCAGCCACCGCTATCCGGTGGGCTTTTCCGGCGACAGCTTCATCACCTGGGAAAGCCTCGCCTTCCAGCCCTACTTCACCGCCACGGCGGCCAACATCGGCTATGGATGGTGGAGCCACGACATCGGCGGGCATATGCACGGCGCGCGGGACGAGGAGCTGCAGACCCGCTGGCTGCAATTCGGCGTGCTGTCGCCCATCATGCGGCTGCATGCCTGCAACAGTGAGTTTTTGAGCAAAGAGCCCTGGGCCTATCCCGAGCCCTATTGCGCGATTATGAAGCGCTGGCTGCGCTTGCGCCACGCGTTGCTGCCCTGGCTGTACACGAAGAACACGCAGAGCAGCAAAGAGGGCTGGCCGATGCTCTACCCAGTCTATTACGACTGGCCGGAGGACGAGGCCGCCTATGCCGCGCAGAGGGATGAGTACGTTTTTGGAGGCGAGCTGTTGGTGGCGCCGGTCACGTCTCCGATGGACGGGACTGGTCTGTCTGGCAAGAAAGTATGGCTCCCGGCTGGCGATTGGGTGGACTTCACCACTGGCCATCGCTATTCCGGCGGGCAGTTCCTGCGGGTGTATCGTACGCTGTCCGAGACGCCAATCTTCGTTGGCCCCGGCACGGTCATCCCCATGGACGGATCCAAAACGCTTGAAAACGGAGGTCCTCTGCCGGAGGTGCTTCGGTTCCGCGCGTTCGCGGGAATGAGCGGCAGCTGCCATGTCACCGAAGACAACGGCAAAAATCCCGCTTCGCCGGAATACCGCATGGCGGAGACGCGATGCACGCTGGACGTCCGGGAGGGGATGACACTGGTGGTCTCGATGCCTGTTGGCGACGCTGGGTTGATCCCCGGAGGCCGTCGCTATGAGATCGACCTGGTAGGGGTGGAGCATCGCCTGCCGGACGAGGCCTCGAGCGCGTATGAATCCAGCTATGACGCCGAAACGCGCACGCTGCGGCTGATCTTCGACGCTGCGGCGACCCGGCAGGGCATTACCCTGCGCTGGCATGCGGCGCCTGCCTGTCCGGCGCTGGATCGCGCGGCCCTGCTGCAATCGGCGCTTCTGAACCTGCGGATGAACAACGACGACAAGGATCGTGTGATGGAGATCTTCAAAACCATCGAAGGCGGCGCTCGGCGCATTGCCGCCTGGCGCTGCCTGGACCTGCCGGATTCGGTAATGGGCCTGCTGGAAGAACTGGAGGTCATTCGATAAAACGAGCCAATTCGATATCCGGGACGCGGCATGGCCGCGCCTGTTTGGCGGAGCAAGGCACTATATCGCGTTCAAACCGTCATGTTTATTTATCTCTGGTGTGTCGCTCAAATCCTGCGGATTGAGATGATGTAGTCAGTGCAAGCAGAGCCCGGGAAGTACCCACTTCGGGTTTCCAGCCCGGGCTGCGTTTTTGTGTTGCACTTCCTTGATTTGGCACCGCTAAGCCTCATTGAATGCAGGCAAATCCGCTCAAAACCACAACCCTTTGACTTTAGCAATTCCTACTCTGTATTGCTTTTTGCGTGATCCCGTATGGTGCCGCTCAAACCCTGTCATCACAATTCAGAAAGTCCAACACTCTTATGTTAGTTTTAACAAACAGTTGTTGCAGAATCCTTCCAAAAGCGTATAATTGAGTAAGGAAAGACTAACTGAGTGTGCCGCTGGGGATGCCGGTGCAGGGGGAGGCAATATGAAGTCATACAGCCCCAAAAAGCTGGTGGCGGTCAGCCGCTATCGTCGATATTTTCCAACGCTGCCGGCGGACCTACAGCAGGATATCTACAGGCGGATCGGGGAATTGATCGCCGAAGAGCAGCGATACTGCGATCAGGGCAATTACAAGCACATGGCGCAGATCTTCACCGCCATCGCTCTCTATCAAACCCTGCAGGCGCATGGCATGAATGAACAGGATGCGTTCAGGATCACCTCAGAGGAGATGTGGAACGCGCTGACGCCTGGGGTCTATCAGAAGATGGCGCGCCTGCCGATCTTTCTTCCCGTGATGAAGAAATTTCTGCCCTTCGGCTTCAAACACGGCTCCGGCGTGGGCTGGCGCTACGAGTGGCACAGGGATGACCCCAGCGACCGATTTCACTTTGAGTGCCGGGAGTGCGTCTACAGGCATGTCTTTGAGGAACAGGGCCTGATGAAGCTGGGCGCGATGTTCTGTCATTCGGATGTGATCAACTTCGGCAATCTTCCGTTTATCGACTTCCGGCGGACAAAGACGCTTTGCCAGGGCGGCGATTGCTGCGACTTTGAATTTGTCCGACACAAGACCGACGCCGGCGAGGGTTGGGAGAGAACCAAGAGCGTATAAGGAGGCTGAACCATGGCCAGGAAGGATTCCGAGAACCAGAAAAAATCCATGAGCGCGATGTTTCGCGGCAGGGCGATCTTCAAGCCACTGAACACCGGAAGAATTGACGATCGCGTCGCATGTGTGCGCGAATGGGTGGCGAATATCTTTTTCTATATGGCGATATGCAGGCATTCGCCCAGCGGCTTCGGGAAATGGGCTATCAGAAGGTCGAGCTGATCGACACCACCGACGGCAAGTACATGAAGAAAACGAAGCGGCGTGGATGGGGTTGAGTGGTTCCGCGCTGCTGACGGGAATCAAGTGAGGAAGTCAGGGGGTGGCCTGTTCCTCGCTTGAACCTGAGCGATGAAATGATCAATGCGGGAAGCGCGCTTCCCCAAGGAGCTGACACAAATTGAACACGATGAAGATCCTTTATCTGGCCGCCATCGCAGGGCATTTGCTCTGCGGTGTCACCGATTGCCTGATGACCTACCTGCCCAAGGGCCGCTTTCGCTTTGAGGACATGAAGGACAATGAAAAGCTCTCTGCGGCCTTTGAGGGAATGCCCCTGCGGCAGCCGCTGCTGGCGATGCTGCTGGGATGCATGGCCATGTTCATGTTCTTCTTCGGGTATATGGCCCTGTGCGACTGGATGCGCCTCTATTCGGAAATCAGCGCCGCGCTGATGCAGGTCGGGTGCGGCATGGTATTCACCTTCGGCATGGCCCACCACGTGTTCTGCGGCGTGCCGGAATGGCTGTATATACGGCTGGGTCGCACCCAGGAAGCCCTGAATATCATAAATGAGTTTTTTAAAAAGACATCGATTACCATGTTCGTGTGCTATTTGGGCTTTTTGGTCTTTGGCGTCACCTTTTTTGCTGCGGTGGTCTCCGGTGTAACACCGCTGCCGCGCTGGGCCTGTGTATTCAACATACTGCCGCTGATGCTGGCGCTGATGCCGACGCGGGTTGGCGGCTTCGGCAACTGGGCGGGAGCCATCATGTTCCTGAGTCTGTTCATTATGCAGTGACTGGAGCGTGTTTCCAAAATGCGATACATGCATTTTGAAAACACGCTTTTTCAGTTAAAGCGATATTGCCGCGCACGGAGGATGGGGCCTCGGGGCACCCGTGCCCGGCGAAGCGCGCCGATCGCCCAGTCGCTCAACAATTCCGCCACCAGCATCATCACCATCAAAGCAACAATCAGTACCATGATATCCTCCTTGCCGGATTGGCACCGGCGGGCCGTCGTGCGTGTTTGCAATCGCTTTGGATGGGTTTATTATAAAATCGAACACATGTTCGTGTCAAGCAAAAACGGGCATTTATCATGCTTTTGTCGAGCCGTGTTCGATTAAGGGGGACGAAACAGGACTTGCCGTAAAAGCACGATGCGGTAAAAAGAAAAAGCAGGACGGCGCAATGCCGCCCCTGCTTTTGGATATCTGCTGTTTGGCGAGTTGTTTAGATAAGACTTCTATGTATTTACGCGGGTCTGGCTCACGGACTTATGCCATCTCCTCTGGCTTGAAAACCTCGTCGAAGCGCTCTGCCGACAGGAAGCCCATCTTCACACAGGCCTCCTTGAGGGAGATGTTCTCCCTGTACGCCATCTTGGCGGTCTTTGCGGCGTTGTCATAGCCGATGTAGGGGTTCAGCGCCGTAACCAGCATCAGGCTGTTGTACAGGTTGTTGGCCATCTTCTCCCGGTCGGCGGTGATGCCGCTGACGCAGTTGTCGTTGAAGGATCGCAGCCCGTCCGCCAGCAATCGCGTCGATTGGAGGAAGTTGTAGATCAGCACTGGCATAAACACGTTCAACTCGAAGTTGCCCTGGCTGGCGGCGAAACCCACGGCGGCGTCGTTGCCCATCACCTGCACCGCCACCATGGTCATGGCCTCGCACTGGGTGGGGTTCACCTTGCCGGGCATGATGGAGGAACCGGGCTCATTTTCCGGGATGCGGATTTCGCCCAGGCCGCAGCGAGGACCGGAAGCCAGCCAGCGCACGTCGTTGGCGATCTTCATCAGGTTCGCGGCCAGCGCCTTCATCGCGCCGTGGGCGAACACCAGCGCGTCCTTGCCCGTCAGCGCGTGAAACTTGTTTTTGTCGGTGACGAAATCCTTGCCGGTCAGCTCCGAAACCGCCTTGGCCACCTCGGCGTCAAAGCCCTTCGGCGCGTTCAGTCCCGTGCCGACAGCGGTGCCGCCCAGAGCCAGCTTCTTAAGCGGCTCAAGCGCCGCCAGCAGCATGTCCCTGGGTGATTCTATCAGCCCGCGCCAGCCCAGGATTTCCTGGGAAAACCGGATGGGGGTGGCGTCCTGCAAGTGGGTGCGTCCGGATTTCACGATGCCCGCGTTCTCCTTCTCCAGCCGCTTCAGCGTCTCAATGAAGCGGTCCATCTCAGGAATCAGCGCGTCCTCAATGGCCAGCACCGCCGCAATGTGCATGGCGGTGGGGAAGGTGTCGTTGCTGCTCTGGGACATGTTCACGTCGTCGTT
>CAMVBO010000086.1 GCA_947165745.1 uncultured Clostridia bacterium
CGCAGACCCAGTATTCCCAGCGGCGGCGCAGGATCATCATCACCACGTCGCCCTTTTTGAGACCCAGGCTGGCAAGGAAGTTGGCGACGCGGTTGGACAGGCGCTTGATGTCGGTGAAGCGGAAGTCGCGCTCCTCGCCCTCCTCGTTGACCCAAAGCAGCGCGCGCTTTTCAGGCTCGGCCTCGGCCCAGGCATCCACCACGTCAAAGCCGAAGTTGAAATCCTCCGGGACGTTGATGGTGAATTTCTCCCGGAATTCCTCGTAGCTGTCGAACTCAATCTGGGGCAGGTATTTCTTCAGCAGGTAATTCAATGTCGGACACCTCTTCCTATTCTGCGATAACCGTCAGGAAGCGCGCCTTGACGTCGCCTCCACACCGCTGGCCGTGAGGGATTGTGGGGTTGAAGTAGATCGAATCGCCGGGATTCAGCACGAATTCCTTGTCGCCCAGCGTGACCACCACAGTGCCCTCCAGCACCAGGTTGAATTCCTGGCCGCTGTGGCTGATCAGCTTCGCCACCGCGTCGCTGGGCTCCAGCGTCACCAGCAACGGCTGCATGACCTTGTTGGCGTAGCGATAGGCCAGGTCCTCGAAGTGGTATTCCGGGTTGCGGTTGATGACCTTGCCGCCGCCCCGGCGGATCAGGTGCCAGGTGTCCAGCTTGGCGCTCTGCCCCGTGACGATCTCGGTAAAGTCCACCTTGAATTTATTGGCGATCTCATAGATCACGCTGATGGGCACGTCCTTGCCGTTTTCCTCATAGGAGGCGTATACCTCCGGACTGATGTTCAGCTCTGCCGCCAGCGCCTCGACGGTGTAATCGCAGACCTCGCGCAGTTCCCTCAGCCGGGCGCCGATCTCGTTATAGTCGTTCATTGTTCTCTCTCCTTTGACGCGCGATTCCGCGCAGTCGTATAGCCAGATTATAGCACATTTCCTGTATTCCCGTCCATAGGCAAATGCGGCATTCCGGGTGTTTGTCGAAAGAGTTTACGGAGAATCCAGCCGGGATTTACCGACGCAGCGGAATGAAAAAGGAGGCACCCATACGGCTTGACAAGGCGTTGACGGAGGGATTATAATTTGTGTGTTACATAATTTACATAATCCGGGACGAAATAAGAAATGGAGATTGCGCGATGAGTTATTGGGCTCTTTTGCTGGTCAGTCTGCTGGCCTGCTCGGTGGGCTTTCACGTGTATATCTGGTTCTTTTCCGCGGGCTACGGCCTGGCCATCCTGGGCTTCGTGCTGATTGCCTGGGTGATGTTCAGCGGCGCGAGGCGGCTGGAGATGCGCCAGGACAAGAACTACGGCGCGGATCCGGAGTATCAGAAGTACGTGCGCACTGTCCCGATCATCATTCCGTTTGTTCCGCTGTACAGCGTGAAGAAGTACAAATTCCTTGTGGCGTAAGGAGGAGGAAAAATGTTCGAAAAGCTGTTGAACGCGATTCAGGCAAGGTTTCCGATGACAGGAAAGGAGGAAGCCGCGCGCCAGTTCCAGGTGATGGGCATGGCGTTCGAGGCGCGGGCCTATGCCGCCCTGGGGCTGGGTCACGTTGGCGTGATGACCGCCCGGGGCCCCATGCAAATGGAGACGCTGGTGATCAATCCGTTTGAAATGGACGCGCCGATCTTCTCCTATGACCGGATTCATGCGATGGGCAAGGAAACGATGGTGGGGGAGATGTTTGATTCGCTGCTTGGCGATTCGTTTGATGCCGACGGCATGGTCAAGGCACTTGGCGAGGCGGCGGTTTTCCCTGACAAGGGTCAGGCGACCTGGTTTGCGCCGATGATCGTTCACCCCTGGCTGGATCAAAAGGGCGACGCCGCCGACGCGCCGCGCTTTGACTGCATCGCCGCTGATTATCTCGAGGCCTATCTGGCCGCGGCGCAAGCGGCGGAGCCCTGCGACCCCGCACAAAAGCGCTTTAAATCGGCGGCCTACAGCGAAGGCTTGCTCAAGAACGGCGGTCCCGCCACGGACCCGGTGAAGGCCGCCATGGGCGAGGCGTTTACCGCCGCCCTGTTCAGAGAGACGCTCTTCGGCGCATGAATTGCCCCTCATAGGTGAATCGCGCTGCGCTTTCCGCGCTGGCAGGCGAAGCGTTTACGCACTGTGTTGGCGACAGAGCTGGGGTATTGCAAATGGGAATTCTGACTCATCTATTTTAGCCCTGATTATAGATCACTGTCAAGTGTTATTTAATCAGCCAAAAGCGTTGAAAACACGAGGATTTATTGAGGATTGCATTCCTAATTCTTCCAGAAAGCTTTATAGGTGTCTGTCCATTTATTGGCTACACGCAAGGGAAGAATCAAGGGAAAGGAATCGCACAAAAGGTAATAGAGGTTCTGTGATATGTGCATTTTTCAAGGCTGCATTTTTTCCTAATTAGGCGGCTGCGCTTTCTCTTTCGAGCGGCGCAGCCAAATATCGTATTGCTTACTGTACTGTGTCTCTTTTGATTTCGCAATAGCCCCTGGTTCACTTCCCGAACAGCTTGCCGAACAACTCACCCGGCTTCTTCGCCTTGATCTGCGGGTACTTCGCCGTCACGTCGCTGGTCAGGGTCATACGCCCGGGGGCCAGGTTCACCTCGAACACGCGGTGGCACTTGTCACACATCACCACGTTGTCCTGGATGTTGTGGGACTTCGCCAGCTGGGCGGCCTCGCCAAAGGTGAGGCTGGCGTTGCAGTTGGGACAGGTGCCCGGCGAGTTCATCAGCATGTCGCGAAAGCTGTTGCCGTTACCGATGATCATGGGGATACCTCCTTTATTGTGTTCGTTCAGTTCAATCGATGAGGTGCTCGCTCCGCGCCTTCTTCAGCGTCATGTAGATGTAGCCCGAGTCCTGCGGGTACAATTCCCTGTGCTTCCTGACGTAATACGCGCCAAGCGCCCGGCTGCCGTAATCGCCGCGCAGGCAGCTGAGGAGGTGGACCAGGGAAACGACGGCGAGGATGCTGTCGGGGATGAGTGCGAGCGCCGCGAGGGAGCCCCACAGGCCCAAAGTATTGGAGCCGCTCAGGTTTGCCTTCGCGTTGGAGGCATTGATCACCAGAATGAAGATGATCATCAGCGCGACGCTGACGGCCAGGCAAATCCCTGCGCGCTTCAAATCCGCCAGCCGCTGCTTTTTGGCGCATCCGTCGCAGACGCTGTCGGCGTGCCTCTCGACATTGGAATAGGAAGTCTCGTATTGCGTATAGCCCTTCCGCCGCGGCTTGTGGCCCGTGACGATCTTGTGGGCTGTGACGCATTCACAGGGCTTGCCCTCCGCCTGGCCGCAGACGATGCAGGTGGTATTGACCGGCTTCTTCATAGTCAAATCTCCCTTCTCTGTGCTGTCAGTATTTCTTCCGCAACAGGGCCGCGCCCACGATGCCCAGCAGCGCGAACGAGCCGAAGCCGATCCACATCTGGCGGCTGCGCTGAGAATGGGCCAGCTTCTTTACGTCGTCGAAGCCCGCAGAAATGCCGCCGCCCGACGACCAGGCCATGGTGCCGTCGAAGCTGTTATCTTCAAAGCTGTAGACGCCCTCGGTGCTGCCAGACTTGACCTTCACGGTCTTCTGTGTGACGCCCAGGATGCCGTAGACGAGGCCCGCCGCCGCGGCGACGAGCAGGATGATGGCGATGATCTTGCGCATGGTGAAATCCTCCTTTTGATCTGTGATGTACTGTGGGCTCAGCGCTTCCTTCGCAGCCAGCCAAACAAGCCGCCGGATTTTTCGGGCTTTTGCTCCACGGGTCTTGCTTCGGGTTGTGGTGCAACCGGCGGGTTGACATTCACCGCCTGGGGGGCAGCCGGCTGAGCAGTGTTCACTGCCTGCGCGGTGGGTCGTATGAAGCTGTTCACAGCGAAGGGGACTGAGCATGCGGGGCAGTCCAGGCCGGTGGGGCCGCCGCCTTCCTTCGCGCAGTCGGCGCAGCAGACCTTGCCGCAGTTCGAGCACCTCATCAGCGTCATCATGCCCATCAGCTTGCGCATCCCCGGGTTGTCTACGTCCAATATCGAGAGCTGGACATCCTTCGTGCTGGCGTACATCTCCACGTCGCCGGGATCATAACCCTTGCCGCACACATGACAAACCATATTACCCATGTTGTTTCTCCTTTCGCGTTGTCGTTATAGTTCTGTTCTCAAACCGTCTGCCATCGGCAGCATGGTTCACCCGTCGATCACCGGCAGCTTGTCCGGGTCGTTGGGTGCAGCGGCGAGCTCCATTAGGCGCGATTTGCGGGCTCGGCGGTTGCGCACGAAGTGGGAGATGAGGCCGCCTGCCATGCCGCCCAGCGAGACGCAGCCGCCGAGGATCATCAATACGGTGCTTGCCGTTGCGTCAGTGACCGCGATGGCCCCGATCAAAAGCAGCACAAGGCCGCCCATCAGGAAGCCGACCATGGCCAGGCAGCCCGCGCGCCAGGAATCGTTGGGGGCAGAGGGATCGATGGCCCAGGCCTGTTCCTTGCCGCAATGGGCACACTTGCCGTCCAGCCCCAGGATCAGCAGCGAATTGGTGCTGTAGTCCAGCGCGTCGAACTTCCCCTTGGGCAGGGCGTTGCCCGTGCGCAGCCGCTGTTCGTAGGCCTTGATCCGCTCGCGGTAGCGCTGCGGCTCGCCATAGAGGTCTGTCAGCGCCCCCGGCGCGTTCTCACACCCTCCGACGGCGATGCCGGAAATGTCGGCCTCCTTGTTGTTGCGGCTGCCGCAGTAGTTGCAGGTGAAATGATAGTGCAGCTTGCCCTTTGCCGTCGTGGTGACGGTGGTGGTGATCCTCGCCATGTGTTCTCTCCTTCTCCTTACATGTTCTGTGCGGTTCAGGGCATCATGCCCATGTCTTTGGCCTGCTGCCAGCGGGCCTTCAGCGCGGCGAGGAAGTCCTCGTCGAAGCGGGGCAGGTCGTCGGCGTTCCAGGGCAGCGCAGCCAGCCGGGCCAGCTGTTTTTTGCGCAGCGCCTTGTAAATGAGAACGCTCGACACCACCCACAGCGCAAAGGGTATGAGCGCGAGAAGCCGCAGCTCCTTCGGCAGCGTCAGCCCCGCCATAAACGGGACCAGGCCGAGCATGCACACGCCGCCGCCCAGGAAGAATGCCTTTGTGCCCGCGCTCTCGCCGTCCATGCTCTCGCACCAGGGCTGGGTCTTCCCGCAGGCGGGGCACTTCACGGCGGTCTTTTTGTCAAACACCTTCCAGTTGTAGGGATAGGCGCTCATGCGGGTCTTGTCGTTCCCGGCCTGCAGCTGGGTCTTGTTGGGCCCGTGGGGCAGGTAGTTGCCCAGCGGGCTGTTGGGGTCGACCTGAAAATAGTCCTCCTTGCGCTTTTTGCCCGTCTCAAGAAGCGCCTTCAGCTTGCCGCTTGATACGATCTGGCGGTAGTGCTCCAGCCGCTTCTCGGCATACTCCAGCTCAAAGGGCAGATTGGCGCCGGCCTGCAAACTGGCGCTCAGCTTCATCATTTCCCCCTGGGCCGCGTTGACATAGCCGCCAGCGAAGGCGTGGCCCTCGACGCTGATCTTCTCCTCGCCGTGGATCGTCTCGCCGCAGAAGGCGCAGCGGCAGGTGTAGGGCACGGCCAGGGTCGCCGTGCTGGTGCTGGTGGTGGAAACTTTCATCGTGACACTCCTCTCGTGTGCTGACCGGATCAGCCGGCTGCTTCGCCGTCATAATTCCTCATTCGTTCCATTTCAGCGTCCTGGGCAGGAACACGCCGCCCTTCATGTGCACCTCGCCCACGCCGCCCTCCGGGGCGGTGACATCCAGGCGGACATTGGGCGAGCCTGTGGCGTTGACGCGCAGTACGCTGTGCTTCATGGTCAGCGTGACGGTGGCGGATTCACCGTTCTTGATCGTGCAGGCGGGCTGGTTGTCCAGGAACACGCCCATCGCCAGGGCTATGCCAACCACGCTGCTGTCCCGGATGATGGTCAGCCGGGCGGGCGCGGCCAGCGGCGCGTTCTGCTCCGGGGCGACCGCCGGGGCAGTGGACACCGGCTGGAGGAATTTCAGCTTCGGCACCAGGAAAAAGGCGGCGACGTACAGCGGGGCGACGATGATGCCCCAGGCTTCGTCGCTGGTGAAGAGGCAGTCAAACCCCTGGGTAAAGCCCGTATACAGGGCCTTGACGAACAAGGCGATCACCCCGACCAGTACGAAGTAATAGAACCAGCTGCGCATGGGTTTTCTGCTGTTCATGGTAGAATCTCCTTTCTCGTCAGGCCATTCAAGCCCCTTCTCCATTCCAGTCGCTCACTCGGCTTCATCGAGCGCTGGGTCCCGCATGATCCGGAGCAGGGACCAGTCCGCCATTTCGACGCTGCCTTCAAATTCGTTGTAACGGGGATTCGCAATCACCAGGATCGCCCCTTCCCGGGGACATTCGTCGCTCATGAAGTTGATGATCATGCTGTCCTCGCCGTTGCCGGAAAACAGGTTGACGGCGCCGGTATCGTCCGCGGCGACCGCGAGCACGGGATTCAGGATCTGGGTGACCTTCACAAGGAGCATGCAGTCGCCGCACTCTCCCTTTGCGTCCAGCCATTCCCGGATCGTCACGAACCTTGGTCTTTCTTCGGCCTGCGCGAGACCTGACAGTGAAACGAGGACGAGGACGATGGATAGCGCCAACAGGATGGTTTTTTTCATGGATGGTCAACTCCCTTCGCTGTTTGTAT
The DNA here is from genome assembly GCA_947165745.1 of uncultured Clostridia bacterium. The sequence goes on from CAMVBO010000086.1 coordinate 6,689, forward strand.
GGAATGAGTTCAATGATTTCTTCTGCCCCTCCGGGGCGACAGGCAGGCCGGGCGCGGCCAGGGCCCCTTTCCGTCAGCCCATCCAGCTGCCGATGCCGTCCCAGGTGGTCTCCAGCTTGCGGGCATGGATGGGCCTGCGACGGGCGAACTCCGTGCCCACGCGGCGCATGGCCCTCATGCCGCCCAGCTGGTCCAGCTGCTCGCCGATCTTGTGCACCTCTGCGCGGTGAGCGGCGTCGAAGTGCCTGTGGCCCTCGGGATCCAGCGGCGTTATGGGGAAGATGGCCAGCAGCTTCTCCACGCAATCGTCCATGAAGGCCTCGGGGTCCTTTCTGTAAGCCGCGAGGCCGGGGATCAGGCGCACCATGCCGCAGACGGCGCACTTTTCCTTATCCGTGCCCTCCGCGCTCTGCCACTGGTGCTCCAGCTCCCGCACGCGGCC
>CAMVBO010000087.1 GCA_947165745.1 uncultured Clostridia bacterium
GCTTCGCGTTCGGCACCCTGCGCCGAGCCGCTCGCTTCAATTCACGACTCGGCAGACCGCCGCTGTATAGGGGAACAGCGAGGAATGGGGCAGGGCAATCCGGCATCCCTGCATAAAAGCGGGATTGGTATGCTCATGGGGGCACGCCGGGTCAACCGATCCGGCATCTTGACAGAAGAGGGGACCGGATGATCGACAAACCATCCGATCCCTTCACTATTCCTGATCCCTGATCCCTGATTCCTGATCCCTCTTCTCCCTCGCCCGCAGCCAGATCATCAGCACGGTCACGTCGCCGGGGTTAATGCCGGGGATGCGGCTGGCCTGGCCCAGGGAGGCGGGGCGCTGGGCGTGAAGCTTCTGCCGGGCCTCGATGCGCAGCCCGGACATGTTCAGGTAGTCCGCGTCCGGGGGCAGGGGGGTGTCCTCCATGGCCAGGAAGCGCTGGCGGTCGGCCTGCTGGCGGGACAGGTAGCCCTCGTACTTCGCGTCGATCTCCAGCTGCTCGCGAACGTCGGCGGGATAGTCTGAAAGCTCGGGGTGCTCGGCGCGCAGGCCTTCGTAGGTCGCCTCCGGGTGGCGCAGCTTTTCGGTGAGCCGCAGCCTGTCCAGCGCCCTGCGGCCCTCGTCCGTCAGGCGCTTCTTTTCCAGCATTTTTTGGTAGCGCGCCTCGCTGACCAGCCCCGCCGCGTAGCCCTTTTCGGTGAGCCGCAGATCCGCGTTGTCCTGGCGCAGCAGCAGCCGGTACTCCGCGCGGCTGGTCATCATGCGGTAGGGCTCGTCCACGCCCTTGGTGATCAGATCGTCCACCAGCACGCCGATGTAGGCGTCCGCCCGGGTGAGCAGCAGCGGCGGCTTGCCCTGCAGCCACAGCGCGGCGTTCACGCCCGCGTACAGCCCCTGGGCGGCGGCCTCCTCGTAGCCGGAGGTGCCGTTGATCTGCCCGGCGCAGTACAGACCCTCCACCTGCCGCGCCGCGAAGGTGTTGGTCAGCTGGGTGGGGTCGATGCAGTCGTATTCGATGGCGTAGGCCAGCCGCAAAAGCCGCGCGTGCTCCAGCCCCGGTATGGAGGCGTAGATGTCCCGCTGCACGGCCTCGGGCATGGAGGTGGACATGCCCTGGGCGTACCACTCCACGGTGTTCAGCCCCTCCGGCTCCATGAAGATGGGGTGCCGGTCCTTGTCCTTGAAGCGCACCACCTTGTCCTCGATGGAGGGGCAGTAGCGCGCGCCGGTGCCATGGATGGTGCCGGAATACATGGGCGCGCGGTGCAGGTTTTGAAGGATGATCTCGTGGGTCTTCGGCGTGGTGTAGGTCAGATAGCACATGGCCTTGTTCTGAAGCCCCGCCGGATCCGTCATAAAGGAAAAGGGCACGATGGGCGCGTCGCCGTACTGGGGCTCCATCCTGGAAAAGTCGATGGTCCGCCCGTCCAGCCGCGCCGGGGTGCCCGTCTTGAAGCGGCGGATGGAGAAGCCCAGATCCGCAAGGTTTTGGGTCAGGGCGTTGGCGGCCAGCAGGCCCTGGGGCCCGCCGTTCCAGCTGCACTCGCCGATGATGATGCGGCTGCTTAAGTAAACGCCGCAGCACACCACCACGGCGCGGCATTCGACTTTGCCGCCGGTGGTGGTCTCCACGCCCGTCACCCGGCCGTTTTCCACCAGGATCCGGCTGACCTCCGCCTGGCGCAGCACCAGGTTTTCGCAGTCATCCACGGCCCGGCGCATCCGCAGCTGATAGGCCTTCTTGTCCGCCTGGGCGCGCAGCGAGTGCACCGCCGGGCCCTTGCGGGTGTTCAGCATGCGGGACTGTATGAACACGTCGTCGATGGCCCGGCCCATCTCGCCGCCCAGGGCGTCCAGCTCCCGCACCAGGTGGCCCTTGGCGGTGCCGCCGATGGAGGGGTTGCAGGGCATCATGGCCAGCGCGTCCAGGTTCAGCGTGGTCAGCAGGGTCTTCAGGCCCATGCGCCCGCAGGCCAGCGCCGCCTCGCAGCCCGCGTGGCCCGCGCCGATCACGACGACGTCAAAGCGATCCATAGGCAATGTGGTTCCACCTCGCGAAAATTGATCTGACACACTCTATTGCCCGGAGGTCATGGTGCCGGTGGGCACGCCGAAGAGGCGCTCCTGCAGCGCGACATCCGCGACGCCGGTCGGCTCCAGGCCCTGATCCTTCTGATAGGCCTTGACGCAGGCGGCGCAGTCGTTGCCGTAAACGCCGTCCGGCTCGCCCTTCATGTATCCCAGCTCGATCAGCTTTTCCTGCAGCAGATATACGCCCCAGGAATAGCGCGTGGGCTTGTACACGTCGTAATACCGGGCGTAGGGCTGCAGCTGCGGGATGGGATAGTCCTTGGCCGGGCCGTTCAGCGGCTTGGTCTCGTTTTCGGGATAGCCGAACATCTCGTTCAGCGTCACCAGCTGATAGCCCTGCTCCACCGCGTAGGGGATGAATTGCAGCAGCTTGTCCAGGTCGTTGGTGGAGGTGGTGTGGAACAGATAGATGGCGCCGGGCTTGAGGGCCTTCGCGATCTCGTGCGGGGTGCTGGTGGACCCGGCGCAGGACCAGTGGGCGATGCCGTAGTAGCCGATCTGCTGGGCATAGACTTGCATGCGCTGGTCCCGGCGGGCGTCGCCCCCCTTGGGCCTGAGGAAGTGGCACTGGTATTCCACGCCCAGGATGTGGCTGAGGGCCAGCTGCTGCAGGTAGACCTGCTTGGCCAGATCCTCGTCGGAGAGGCGGTACAGGCCGCTGTGGTTGTAGGTGTGGTTTTCCAGCTCAAAGCCGTGCTCCCAGGCGTATTTCAGGATCTGGCTCTGCTTGCCCTTGATGGCGTTTGTGCCGATGGGGAAGATGGTCAGCTTGCCGCCCACCTCCAGCGCCTTGTCCACGATCTGCTGCAGGTTCTCCGCCTGGAAGCAGTCGTCCACGGTGATGGCGATGATCTTCTCCTCGGTGTCCGCGTGGGAGAATACCAGGCCGTAGCCGGGGGCCGTGGGCGAGGGCCGGTTGGCGGCCCGCAGCGAGGCGAAGGAGACGGTGTTTTCCCCGGCTTCGGGGGAGGGCGTCGGCTCGGGCTGGGCGGCAGGGGCTTCCACAGCCGCCGGTACTTCCGCCGCCGGGGCTGCATCCTCCGGCTGGGATTCGTCCCCGGGGGACTGGGCCGCGGCCTGGGGCTGGGCCAGGGCTTCCACGGCGCGGTCCGGCTGGCCGCCCCTGGGCAGCGTCAACAGCACCACCAGCAGCACCACCAGCGCCGCCGCGCCCGCGACGATCAACAACAGCCGCCTTTGCCGCGCGGCCTTCCGCCGCGCCCGGCTGCCGACTTTGCGATAGTTTGCCATGCGAACAACCTCAATTTCCGTATCGACTTGCGCTTTGCGCGTCAATGCCATACAATTCCATACTTATTGTATAAGTTTGCGGACACAAAGTCAACCAAGGGAAGGGGGAAATCGCTTGAAGAAATTTTGCCAGGGCGCTCCTTTTCCTGAAATTAACATCCGGTACAGTCGCGATTATCCCGCGGGGGACGGTTGACATAACACTATTGATTATGTATACTGATAATGAAGTATTAGGGCTTGCTAAATTGGGGAGTGGCCTGAATGGAATTTCTGAGAGAACATCAGTTAAATATAATGTTGTTCATGAGCGGCGTCTGCGCCATCCTGGCGGTGCTGGCGCTGATTACGAAGTCGCAGTCTCCCAAGAGAAAGCACATCATGGCGTTGATCGAGGCCTCGGCCATGCTCTTGCTCATCGCCGACCGCTATTCGTATATCTATCGCGGCGATATGAGCCAGCTGGGCTACTGGATGGTCCGGGTCAGCAATTTTCTGGTGTTCTTTATGACGCTGTGCATATCTTTTGGCCTCACGCTGTACATGGAGGATCTGTATACCCGAACGGGAGGATTGCGGCGGCCGCCCCGCCTGCTGCAGGTCTGCAAGATCCTCTTCTACGCCGGTGCCACGCTGCTTGTGATCTCCCAGTTCACGGGACTGTATTACACGTTTGACGATAAAAACCAGTACGTGAGGTCGGGCGGCTTCATCATCAGTTACATCGCCCCGCTTTTGTCCATACTGCTCCAGCAGTGCGTGGTGATTCAGCACCGCAAGCTTTTGAGGTGGCCGATCACCGTTTCGCTGATACTGAACACCTTTATTCCCTTTGTGGCTTCGATCATCCAGGTGTTCACCTATGGCGTCTCCCTTACGAACCTGACGATCAACGGCATGGTCATCGCGCTGTATATATTCGCGCTGGTCGACCTGAACAACGCGCTGATTGAGGCGAAAAAGAAGGAAAACGAAGCCCGCGAGAAGGAAAACGAGGCCCGCGAGAAGGACAAGAGAAACCAGCGCGCCCTGTTTGAACAGACGGCCGAGGCGCTGGTGCACGCCATCGAGGCCAAGGACAAGTACACCCACGGCCATTCCGCCAGGGTCGCCAAGTATTCGACCATGATCGCCCGGGAAGTCGGCAAATCGGAAGAGGAGATCCGGCTGCTGTATTATGTCGCGCTGCTGCACGACGTGGGCAAGATCGGCATTGCCGACGGCATTATCAACAAGGTCGGCAAGCTGACGGACGAAGAATTCGCCCAGATGAAGCGGCATCCGGTCCTCGGCAACAACATCCTCTCCAGGATCAAGAAGATGCCGTATCTGAGCATTGGCGCCCACTATCACCACGAACGGTATGACGGACGGGGATATCCCGAAGGCCTGAAGGGGGAGGACATCCCCGAAATCGCGCGCATCATCGCGGTCGCGGACGCCTACGACGCCATGACCTCGAAGCGCAGCTACCGCAATTCCGTCCCGCAGCACGTGGTCCGGGAGGAGCTGGTCAAGGGCACCGGCACCCAGTTTGACCCGAAATACGCGGCGGCTATGATCCGGCTGGTGGACCGGGACGTGTCCTACCACATGCAGGATCGCTATGAGGGCATCGACATGCCCATCGAAAACGCCAAGCTGGACACGCGGGAGTACCGGGACTGCTCGGACGGCGTTTTGATCAACCGAATGATTACCAGGATCCAGGTTTCCGCCAGGCCCAAAGACGGCTGTTCCGGCGCGGAGGCGCTGCCCTCGCTGATCCTGTATGACGCCCTGGACGGACGGGTTCACACCGACGAGACCAGCCAGAGGCTTCTGATGTATTATGAATACGCGACGATCCGTTTTGACGGCCAGACGGTTTGCGAGGGCGCGAGAAAGACCGAAACCAGGAGCGAACGGCTGAAAGACGCGGCGCCGACGTCGAGCGATGGAGAGGTTCGCTATGACATCGAGACGGTTCGGTACAAGGACCACGTGATGATCCGAATCAACGACGGGCAGTACATGCACGAAATCATCGTCGCGATGCCCGACGGCTCCCGGTTCGCCTACACCTCCATCGTCGGGGAGAATAGCGAAATGAGCCCCGTACACATCACCGTGGATACCGACGAAATCACGGCGGACTATATCCCGCGCATCGCCGAAGAGATCAGTTTCATCCGGGGCTGCCCGGAGGGGGACGTGCCCAACGTGCAGATCGACAGCTGGCGGTCGGAGTCGACCGAGGGCATAGCGGTTGAGGGCGACATGCGGCTGACCTTCCACGCGCAGAGCCTGCCCACGGCCCGGCTGGTGTGGCACTGCCCGTTCATCAGCCTGTTCACCGCAAAGGACGGAAAACCGGGCGGGGACGGCTACCGGGAATTTTTGCTGGTCCGGCTTGACGGTGAAAACTGGGACTCCGACGAGCACGCCGAAAACAACGTGCGCGTCGACCGCACCATGGCCTTTGAAAGCTGGCAGGTGTGGAAGGAAAAGAACAAGCAGGGCATCGACTGCGAAGTGAACATTCATCGGGAAGGGAAGCGCGTTAACATCAGCTCGGACATCCTGGGCATCGCCATTCGCGCCGAGACGACGGTCATGGACGACGTGGACGAGCTGTACATCGCCCTTACCGGAGACCAGTGCGCGATCACGAACATCCGCGTGCAGAAGGCGTGAAAAAGCGCGCCGCGGGCGCAATGTTCTGTTCGGCGCGCCCGGCTCCTTGAATCTTAACCTTTCCGATGCTATAATGGACCCGATATCAAACGGCCGAGGGGACGCGCGTCCTTCGATCCTGACAGAGAGCCGCCGGCGGGTGCGAGGCGGCAGGGGAGAGGGAGGCCGGCCAGCCCCGTCGGGAGGCGTGCCTCCCCGGCTCCGCGCAGGAAATGGCGCGGCGGTTTTCCGCCGTTATCGGGTAAGAGTGGGTTTTGAGCGTCCGGCGCAGCCGGACTGAGGGTGCAAGCGCAAGCCGCGAAGCGGCAAGACGCGCCCGAAACCCGCGACCGGCAAAGCATTGCCAGGGCGCGGGGCGAAGCCAATCAGGGTGGTACCGCGAAGCGCATCTGTTCGTCCTTGAGATGACAGGTGCGCTATATTTTAATGAGGAATTGGGAATGAGGAATGAGGAATTGAAATGGCGAGAAGCTATTTCTGATCCCTGATCCCTGATCCCTGATCCCTCTCCATCAGAGGAGGTAATTCCCATGAACATCAAGTCCGCCAACGAGCTGCGCAGCCTGTTTCTGCGCTTCTTTGAGGAGAAGGGCCACGCCCGCATCCCCAGCGCCTCGGTCATCCCCGAGAATGACCCCACCGTGCTGTTCACCACCGCCGGCATGCACCCGCTGGTGCCCTATCTGATGGGCGAAAAGCACCCGATGGGCACCCGCCTGACCGACGTGCAGAAGTGCATCCGCACCGGCGATATCGACGAGGTGGGCGATCCCAGCCACCTGACCTTCTTTGAAATGCTGGGCAACTGGAGCCTGGGCGACTACTTCAAGAAGGAAATGATCCCCTGGAGCTGGGAGTTTTTGACCGGCAAGGACTGGCTGGGCCTGGACCCCGACAAGCTGGCCTTCACCGTGTTTGAAGGCGACAGCGACTGCCCCCGGGACGAGGAGGCGGCCAACCTGTGGCGCGCGCAGGGCGTGAAGGACGAAAACCTGTTCTACCTGCCCAAGAAGCACAACTGGTGGGGCCCCGCCGGCATCACCGG
>CAMVBO010000088.1 GCA_947165745.1 uncultured Clostridia bacterium
CGTTGATGATCCGCCGGGTGGACACGTCGTCGTCCGGGTTCACCAGCGCGCGCATGTAGGCGATCAGGTCCTTGACCTCCTTGCGCTCATAGAAGCGCTGGCCGCCGTAGACCCGATAGGGCGTGCCGCCCCGCACGAAGGCCTCTTCAAGCACGCGGGACTGGGCGTTGGTGCGGTAGAGCACGGCGATGCCGCCGGGGTTTTCACCCCCGGCGATCAGCTTGCGGCTCATCGCGGCGATGAAGGCCGCCTCGTCCCGCTCGTCCATGGCGTGATAGAGGGCGATGCGCTCGCCGCCCTCCGACTCGGTCCACAGGGATTTCTCCTTGCGGCCCCGGTTGTGGGCGATCACCTGGTTGGCTGCGTCCAGGATGTTCCCAGTGGAGCGGTAGTTCTGCTCCAGCTTGATGGTCACGCACTCCGGAAAGTCCTTCTCGAAATCCAGTATGTTGCGCAGGTCCGCGCCGCGCCAGCCATAGATGGACTGGTCGTCGTCGCCCACCACGCACAGGTTGTGCCGATCCCCCGCCAACAGCCGCACCAGCATATACTGGGCGGCGTTGGTGTCCTGGTACTCGTCCACCAGGATGTAGCGGAACTTGTCCCGGTAATAGTCCAGCACCGGGGGATGCTCTGTCAGCAGCACCAGCGTCTTGATCAGCAGATCGTCGAAATCCAGCGCGTTGTTGCCCTTCAGCGCCTGCTCGTAAAGCCTGTAGGCCTCGAACAGCTTGCGGCTGCGGAAGTCCCCCTCCGACTCCTTCAGCCACTCGTTGGGCGTCAGCAGCCGGTTCTTGGCATCGGAAATCACCGCGCGAATCTGCTTCGGCGGGTATTCCTTGTCGCTCAAATTCAGTTCCTTCGCCACCGACTTGATGACAGACATGCGGTCGTCCTCGTCATAGATGGCGAACTGTCGCTTGTAGCCCAGCTTTTCGATGTCCCGGCGCAGGATGCGGGCGCAGCAGGAATGGAACGTGGAGATCCAGGCGTCCTCCGCCGCCTCCCCCGCCAGGGCGTGCACGCGGTCGGCCATCTCCCGGGCGGCCTTGTTGGTGAAGGTGATGGCCAGGATGTGCCAGGGCGCCACGCCCTTCTCCATCAGGTAAGCCACGCGATAGGTCAGCACCCGGGTCTTGCCGCTGCCCGCGCCCGCCAAAACAAGCAGCGGCCCTTCCGTCTGTTCGACGGCGGCGCGCTGCTGTGGGTTCAAATCGTTCAGATTGATCATTTATTCGGCATCCTCTTTGCCCAGGCTGTCCAGCACCTTCTGATAGCCGCCCGCGCCATAATTCAACGCCCGGTTCACGCGGCCGATCGTGGCGGTGGAGACGCCCGTCTTTTCCACGATCTCGGTATAGGTCGCCTGGCTCTTCAAAAGCTGGGCCACCTCCAGCCGCTGGGAAAGATCCTGGATCTCCCGGATGGTGAACAAATCCTCAAACAGGCGGTAGCAGTCCTCCATGCTCTCCAGGGCCAGGAACGCTTTGGCGAGGTTGTCGGTCTGCTTGTTTTGCAGTCTGGATGAAAACATGTCGATGACCTCCACATTCGTGTTTCGCTGTTTTATCAGGTTGGTGTATTAATATTATAGCGCATTAACGTGCAAACGTCAAGCGCCGCGCGACGACATTCCCGATTCTTCACACGAATCAATACTCCTGGGTCTTCTGGTTGTGTTCCCGAAGCAGGTGCATCAGGCCCTCCAGCAGCTCCTGATTGTCCTGATCGAAATTCAGCTGGCTGTGCAGCACGGCGTCGGACAGTGAATCCTGCAAGAGCACCGAGGGCGATATGTCCATGGCGTTGCAAAGAGCCACCACCGTCTCCACGCTGGCCTTCTTCTCACCCCGCTCGATGTGGCCGATGAAGGAGCTGGAAACCCCGGTCTTTTCCGCCAGCTGTTCCTGGGTCAAGCGGTTCATCACCCGCTGCTGTCGCACGCGAACGCCCAGCTTTTCATAATCCATGCTATCGCCTCCCTGTGCGCGTATCCTACCACCAGTGTAACCTGTTTCGCCCAAAAAATGAATTGTCCGTAGATTGTGTATTTACACCATTGGTGGTCGAGGCGCATAATTCCCGCTATTGTCTTTCCGCGCGTTTCAGGGTATAATAGCAACATGAAACACAGATGGATTCTGGCCTGGCTCCTCCAGGCCGTCGAGATGCTGGCGGCGGGGCTGCTGGCGGCGCTGGCCGTGGGCTGGGGGGCGATCCCCGGCGGCGTGCTGCTCTGGGGCGGTGTTCCACTGGTGGGGCTGTTCTCCGCCTGCCAGGCCACGCGCCGGGGATTGAACAACTACCTGGCCTGGCTGATTCCGGCCCCCTGCCTGTTTGCCGCCCACTACGCGGTGTGGGGCTTCGCGCCGCCGGCGGGCGCGGGCCTCGTCACCGCCTTTCTTTCCCTGGTGGGCGCGGCGGCAGGCCAGGTGCTCGTTCAGCGGGGCAAGGCGCTTTGGACCGACCGACGCAAAGGAGCCTGACCATGCAGCAACAAACCTCCGAACAGCTCAGATCCTGGTTCAGGAACGTGGAGCCCATCTATGCCGAGCTGTTCAACGCCGCCCACGCCATGTGCGGCAATTACGATTTGGCGGAATACGCCCTGCGCAGCGCCATACTGGACGTGTGGCTGCAAAATGCCAACGGCGGCATGGGCTTTCGGGAGCGACTGCGCGGCGCGCTGCGCCAGGAGGCCTTCGACGCGGCCCTCTCCGAGGATGCCCGCCGGGCGGAGTTCACCTGGCCCGGATACGCCGGTCCCTCTGACGATCCCATCCTGGGCCAGCTGTCCCAGGAGCGGGTGGAGACCCAGCGCCTGGCAGTGCTGCGCCACGGCTGCGGACTGACGCCGAAGGCCATCGCCCGGCTGACCGGCATGGGGCAAGGCCAAATCCGCGCCGAGTTGAGCCGCTTTGAGGCCCGATGCCGGCGCAACCTGTCCGGCCAAAACCGCGCCCGCGCCGACCAGCTGATCTCCCGTCGGCTCAAGCGGCTGCTGACCCAGGGCGGCCCCGGCATCCCCCAGCCCTCCCAGGTCTACCGCGCCTTTGAGGCGGAGGCCGACGGCGCCCAGGTCACCGGCCACCGCGTCTCCCGCGTGTTCGGCCACGTTCTGATGGCCGTGCTCGCCCTGGCCTGCGCCGCCGCGTTCTGGCTGTTTGCCGTGCTGGTGCAGCCAATGTGATCCCACGCCGCGCCCGCGGAAAGCGGCGGCAGGATGCCGGGGCGCTTCCGATATAAACAAACCGATCTTTCCCAACAGCCTTGCAAAAACATTAGTCGGGGATTTCCATTGGATACCCCCCGACCCGCGCGACATTTGCTAATCATGTACAAATCTACAAACACGGGGCCGCCTCGCATGAGGCGGCCCCGTGTCATCCCCGGCCTACGGCACCACGTTGATGGTGATCGTGGCCTTTTTCTTGTTCTTGGAGGTCGTCACGGTGATCTTGACCTTCCCCTTCTTTTTGCCGGTCACCACGCCGTTGGCGTCCACGGTCGCGATCTTCTTGTTGGCGCTCTTCCAGGTCACGCCGCTCTGGGCGGTCAGCGGCCTGAGCGCCGCGCCCAGCTGCAGCGTCTGGCCCACCTTCACCGTCTTGCCGGGACAGGTGATGCTCACGCCCGTGGGCTTCAAGGGGTCCACCACCTTCACGGTGATGGTCGCCTTCTTCCTGTTCCGCGTGGTGACGGTGATCTTCGCCGTGCCTTCCTTAATAGGCGTCACCAGTCCGCTGGCATCCACCCGGGCTACCTTGGCGTTGCTGCTCTTCCAGATCAGATTCGACCGGGCCGTGTCCGGCTTCAGCACCCCGTTCAGCGGCAGCGTCTGGCCCAGGTAGAGCGTCGCCTTTTTCCCGTTGGCAATGCGCACGCCCGTGGGCTTGTAGCGATCCACCACCTTCACGGTGATGGTCGCCTTCTTTTTGTTCCAGGTGGTGACGGTGATCTTCGCCGTGCCCTCCTTGTGCGGGGTCACCAGGCCGCTGCCGTCCACGCTGGCCACGCTCTTTTTACTGCTCTTCCATGTCAGCTTCGACTGCGCGGTGTCCGGCTTCAGCACCCCGTTCAGCGACAGCGTCTCGTCCAGATAGAGGGTCGCCTTTTTGCCGTTGGCGATGCTCACGCCCGTGGGCTTCAAGGGATCCACCACCTTGACGATGACCGTGGCCGTCTTCTTTTTGTTGCTGGTGGTCACGGTGATGGTGGCGCTGCCCTCGGCCTTCGCGGTGACGACGCCGCCGCCGTCCACGCTGACCGCCCTGGTCTTGGAGGACTTATAGGCCTTCACGCTCACCTTTGCCGCGTCCGCGAACGCGGGCGTCAGCCGGAACCGCTCGCCCAGGTTCACGGTGATGGTGCCGTTCTTGCCGTTTTTGGTCAGGCGGCTGCCCGGATAAACCAGGTGGTCGATTTCCGTCTGCGGTATGATCCACGCCCCGCACACGGAGCACTTTTCGCCATCCGACAGACCCGCGCTGGCATACGTCGCCGGGAAGCCCAACACCGTTTCCGGCGTGTGCGCCAGCCGGTCGATGGTCTGCTGCGGGGTGATCCACTCGCCGCAAACAGAGCACCTCTCCCCGTCTGTCAGGCCCTCCTCCGCGCAGGAAGCCGCCGTGCCGTGCACGGTTTCGGGGCTGTGGCCCGTGGCCTTGACCGTTTCCTGCGGAACCAGCGGCTCACCGCAGACAGCGCAGTGGCTGCCCTGGGTCAGTCCGGCGTCCACGCAGGTGGGCGCCACAGCTTCGTCGATGATCGCCTCGCCGTGTTTGAAGGAATACTTGAGGTTCAGCCGCTGGCCATATTCAATGGCCTTCGCGTTGCCGCAGGACTCGATGAGCAGCCCCGTGCTGCCCGCGCGGCCAAAGGCGCCGGCATCGAAGGCGGCTTCATCGATGGATTGCACGCTGTCCGGTATCGTAATCTGAATCAGGTTCGGGCAGTTCGCGAACGCGCCGGAGCCGATGCCGGTGACGCCGCTTTCCAGGCTCACCCGCTTAAGGGCGGTCCCGGCCCAGGGCGCGACATCGCCGTCCTTGCCGGTAAAGCCGGGAATGGGGCCGCTGCCCATGACGCGTAGGGTGCCCGCGCCGTTCATCTTCCAGAAAACGTCGCCCAGCGCGGTCCAGTCCTCCATGGGGCCGACGGGATCGCCCGCGTAGGTCAGATCCTCGGCTTTAAACAGGTTGGAGATTCTGTTTTCAAAGCTGTAGGCGACGACAGTGCTCTTTGTCGCGAAGCAATAGGCACCCGCGTCGTTCATGTGGGTATAGCCCACCAGGAACAGCTGGTTGGGATAGCCCACGTTGCCACTGTCGCAGTTGGTCAGGTCGGCCATGTAATTCGCGCCGTCGATGTTCACCATGTTCCACATATGGAAGCCGGTGCTGGTGCCGGTGGACATATCCCCGGTGACGCTGACCACCGCGAGAACGCGGCCGTCGATGAAGTCGCTCTCGTCGCACAGGAACTGGAAGGCTTTGGAATAGCCCTCGCACACCACGTTGGTGGCGGGATCGCCGTCGAAAACCCAGACCAGCTGCCAGGGATCGCCATAGGCGGCGCCGCTGGCGTCCCTGTTGTAGCTGACCAGATCGCAGACGGCCTGCTTGTAGGCGGCCAGCTTGTCCAGGTCGCCCAGGGATTGGTTGGCCTCGATGATTTGCCGGGCGTTCGCGGCGGCGGATTTCACGGCGGCAGCCTTGGCGGCGTCGGTTTCATAGGTGTTCTCCTCGCCGCTGCTGGAATAGTCCCTGGAAACGCAGAACGCGTAGCGGGTGTCGCCGCTCTCCTTGCCAGTGACGCGGATCTGATCGCCCACGAAAGTCGCGCTCACGCCGCGCCAGGACATGCCCTTGGTCTTGTCATACCAATACAGGTCGTAGGGACAGTCCACCACCAGGGCGCGGATAACGTTGTTGATGTCGATGCGGATGAAATCGGTGATGACCTGGCGGGCCTCGTCCGTCAGCTTGTTGTCCTCGCCGACAAAGCTCTCCAGGCCCAGGTCGGCGGCGCTGTAGTATTCCTCGGGGTAGAGCGTCGCCCCGGATACGTAGAACACGGTGTCGCTGCGCTCGCCCGCGGCCACCTGCTGAATCTGGGCCTTGAGGGCGTTGTACAGCCGCAGATTAACACCGCTGAGCCGCTGCCCCGCCATGCTGGCATAGGCCGCGCGCAGCATCAACCGGCTCTTCACGGGTTGGGCATGCATGGCCCGGTAAATATATCCGGCGGCCGCCGCCTCGTTGTCAAAGTCCACGTCGAGGCGGACCGCCTCTTCCTCGATATCCTCCCAGATCGGCGTCTCCGGCAGGCGTGCGAGCCGCGCGTCCACGTCCTCGCAGACGGCCTCGCCCGTGCCGTCGTCCAGGGTCAGCCCGGTGCCGTCCACCTCGCCGCCCGCTTCCACCGGCGGGTCCACTTCTTCGTCAGCCACCCCGTCCTCCACGTCGAAACCGGCGGCAGGGGCATCGCCGGACAAAACATCCACTTCGAGATCCTCCATGAAGGCGACGGGCAGATTCGCGCACGCCAAAAGCGCTGCCATCAGCAGCGCGCACAGTCGCTTCGTCATGCGCATAAAAGCCCACCTCCACGCATTACCATTATAATGGAAACCTTTATTCATGTCAAAGGAAAATGTGTGTGTAACCTTTTTGAACAATGCAGGGCATGAAAAAAGCGCAAGCGTTGACTGACTCGTTTCAATCCAGAGGATTGAGACAAGTCACCGTAGGCGCCGAAAATGCGCTTCGTGGACTTTGGAAACACACTCCAGGACGCATGAATTGAATTGCGCCTCTCCCATGCGTCGAAGGGCAATTGGGGCTGTCTCAAAACATACGTTTTGAGACAGCCCCATACATCCCGTTTCTCATTCCTCTTCCGTCCAGAACAGCTCGTCCAGCGTCTTTTCCAGCGCCCGGCAGATGGCGATGCACAGCTTGATCGTCGGGTTGTAATCGCCCTTTTCGATGGCGTTGATGGTCTGGCGGGACACGCCCACCGCGTCGGCCA
>CAMVBO010000089.1 GCA_947165745.1 uncultured Clostridia bacterium
TGACGAGCCGCTTTCCAACCTGGACGCGAAGCTGCGCGGCGCCACCCGGCGAGAGATTTTGCTGCTGCACAAGCGGCTTAACGCCACGATGATGTACGTCACCCACGACCAGACCGAGGCCATGACCCTGGCGGACCGCATCGTGTGCATGTCCATGGGCCATGTGCAGCAGATCGGCACGCCGCTGGAACTGTACGATTCCCCCAACAACACCTTCGTGGCCGGGTTCATCGGCCTGCCGCCCATGAACTTCTTTGACGTCACCTTCCAGGACGGCGCGCTGAAGGGCAAGGGCTTTGAGGTACAGCTGAGCGACGAGGAAAAGGCCACCCTGGCCGATTACAACCGCAAGGAGATCACCCTGGGCGTGCGCCCGGAGGACATCGTGGAGGGCGGCAGTCTGCCGGTCAAGGTGTTCAGCAACGAAAACCTGGGCATGAACACGCTGGTGCACGGACACATGGGCGATGGCCTGCGCGTCAGCGCCAAGCTGCGCGGCTGGACCAATTACAAGGCCGGCGACGTCGTTCCGCTGGGCTTCAAGCGCAAGCACTTCTTCGACAAGGAAACCACCAACGCCATCAGGAAAGGGGATCGGTGAGTCATGGCAAGCCAGCCCAAGGGCATTAAAGAATTCATCCGCAAGCGCGTCGTGGCGCTGAAGCGCAAGCCCCAGACCATCGCACTGTTGGCGTTTGCTCTGGCCTTCGTCTACTATTCCCTGAACCTGACGAAGATTTCGGACACCACTGCCTACATCAACCTGCCGGGTATGGGTCTGGCGGGCTTCGCCACCATGCTGTTCTCCATCCTGCTGATGGTGTGCTTTATGAACGCGTTTCCCCACCGCAAGAAGGTGAACGTGCCCATGCTGGCGCTGATGTTCGTGCTGGTGGGCATCATCATCTACGCGGGCATCTTCTATCAGGGCCGCATCACCGAGGCGCTGACCCGCGAGGTGAACCCCATCACCGTGGGCGCTGACAAGACCTACATCACCGCCGCCATGCGGATGCTGACCGTGCATCGGATCATATTGATCGTGGGCGTGGCGCTGGTGGCGCTGCTGCCGGTATACTCCAAGCTGCTGAAGAAGATCAACACCAACGTGGACGTGGCCGACAACGGCGGCATGGAAGCCATCGACATCAGCGGGGAAGACGCGTAGCGTCCGGATAAGGCATGGCTCGAAACAAGAAAAACCCGCCCCGGGAGGCTCAAAAGACCGCGGCGGATTACTACAAGCTGAACCTGAAGGCCGTGGACGACCTGGTCAACGCGGACGCCTCCAACTCACCGAAGGTCAGCGAGGCGGAGCTGCGCCAATACCGCTCCGGCCCGAAGCTGAAGCTCTCGGACACATTGAAGGCGCTGCTGATCAAGGTATGGTTCGCCGGGGCCACCTGCTTCTTCTTCCTGTGGGGACTGGGCACGATGGTGAACCACTGGCTGGACCAGCTGGTGGTGCTGGCGCTGGCCCTGGGGGCGGTGACGGACCTGTTGACCAACAACCTGTACCGGTTTTACGCCAGGACCCCCGGCGCGAACGATCGCTGGATGATGTTCCCCCAGAAGGCGTTTTACACCCTGCCGCTGAACCTGTTGTACGCGTTTTTGCTGCTGTTCCTGGTGGTGACGACCTACAACGTGATCAACGCGGCGATCCTCGGAATGGGCCTTTCCAAGGGCGGCACGCCGCTGGGCGTGGGCCCGATCCTGTTCGGCGTATTCACCGCGGCGTGGGACACGCTGCTCATCCAAATCAAGCGCACGGCGCAAAACGTCCTTGCGGACGCCAGGCGCGGCGCGAAGGGAGCATGATATCATCGTGTTTCACTCCATTCACGTGGGCGCCACCTCGGCCTGCTTTGAGCTGGACAATACCGCGCCTTTCCACTCCCCCGCCCCCTACCGCGTGACGCTGGACAGTGCGTCGGCGTTGGAGGGCACAGAAAACGTGTTTTCCCTGTTCGGCCTCGTGCCGGATCGGGATTACATGGTCGGGCTTGAGATGGACGGCGCGACGAAATGCCTCGCCATCCGCACCCGTCCGGAGACCTGCGCCGTCAGCGTGCGCGCATTCGGCGCGACGGGCGACGGGAAGTGCGACGACACGGCGGCCATACAGCGGGCCGTCAACCTGCTGCCCGAGGGCGGGCGGCTCGTGTTCCCCGAGGGCGTTTACCTCACCGGGCCGATCCTGCTCAAGAGCCACATGACGTTGGAGCTGCAGGCCGGCGCGACGCTGCTGGGCCGGACGGATAAGGCGGCCTACCCGGTGATCCCCGCCACGGCGGAGGACTTGGACGGCGGCAAGGCCCTGCACTTCGGCGCGTTTGAGGGCCTGGCGCGAGACATGTACGCCTCGCTGATCACCGCAGAATACGCCCGGGACATCACCATCGTCGGCCCCGGCGCGCTGGACGGCAACGCCCAGAACGCCGACTGGTGGCAAACCTTTCAGGATGATCCCGTTGCCCGGCCGAGGGTGCTGTTCTTAAACCGCTGCGAAGGCGTGACGCTTCACGGCATCGCGGTGCGCAACTCCCCCTCCTGGCACCTGCACCCCTACTACTGCAGGGACACGGCGTTCCTGGATGTCTCGGTGTCCGCGCCGAAGGACAGCCCGAACACCGACGCGCTGGATCCGGAGTGCTGCGACGGCGTTCAAATCATGGGCTGCCGCTTTTCCGTGGGCGACGACTGCGTCGCCATCAAGTCCGGAAAGCTGCCGCTGTACAGGATGTGTCCCGCCGCCGCCACGCGCCACACCATCCGCAACTGCCTGATGTCCTTCGGACACGGGGCGGTCACCCTGGGCAGCGAAATCTCCGGAGGCATCCGGGAGCTGTCTGTCAGCCAGTGCCTGTTCCGTCAGACGGAACGGGGGCTTCGCATCAAGACCCGCCGTGGCCGCGGCCAGAGCTGCGACATCGACGACATTGCCTTTGACAACATCCGCATGGAGGGCGTCGTGACCCCCATCGTGATGAACATGTGGTATCGCTGCGTGGACCCTGACGGCGATTCCGAGTATGTCCAGGGGCGCGATCCCCTGCCGGTGGACGAGCGCACGCCCCGGCTGGGCCGGTTCCGCTTCTCCAACATGGAGTGTCTGGACGCCCAGGCCGCGGCCTGCTACTGCGACGGACTTCCGGAAATGCCCATCGACGCGGTGACGTTTGAAAACGTGCGCGTCGCCTTCGCCAGGGACGCCAGGCCCGCCGTGCCCAGCATGTTCACCGGCGCTCCGGAGCGCTGCCGTCTGGGGCTGTACTTTGAAAACGTGCGCCGGGTGCGGCTGAAAAACGTCTCCCTGGAAGGGCAGGAAGGCGATCCCATCGTCACGAAGAACGTCTCTGAGATCATCACTGAATAGACGGAGGAATGGCCATGTACGAAGCAATCGACCGCTATGTGTTCAGCCTGATCGAGCGTTCCTCCCCCGAGCGCACCGCCTGGAACATCGAAAAGATGCGCCAGGGCGTGCCCACCAACTGGAACTACATCGACGGCTGCATGATCACGGCCCTGCTGGCCATGGCCGAAATATCCGGCGACGAGCGCTACTTTGACTTCTCCCGCCGGTTCATCGACGCGTTTGTGAACGAGGATGGCAGCGTGCGCACCTTCAACCCGGAGAAGCACACGCTGGACGACATCAACGAGGGCCGCGTGCTGTTCACGCTGTATGAGCGCACGGGCGACGAAAAGTACCGCCGCGCGGCGGAAACGCTGAAGCGGGCGCTGGACGGCCAGCCGCGCACGTTCCAGGGCAGCTTCTGGCACAAGCAGATCTATCCCAACCAGGTGTGGCTGGACGGCGTCTACATGGCCATGCCCTTCCTGGCGCTGTATGAGGGCCACTTCGGAAGCGGGGACTATGGCGACATCCTGCGCCAGGTGGAGATCGTCCGGGACAACATGCGCGACGCGGCCACCGGGCTTTACTACCATGGCTATGACGCCAGCCGCAAGGCCTTCTGGGCCGACAAGGTCACTGGCCTTTCCAAGAGCTTCTGGCTGCGCAGCATCGGCTGGTTCGCCGTGGCGCTGGCCGACCTGGTGGAGCTTGTCCCCCAGGGCGAAGGCCGGGAGGCGCTCTCGAGTATCCTGGCGGAGCTGATGGAGGCCGTCTGGCGCTTCCACGACCCGGACACCGCCATGTATTGGCAGGTGCCCGATCGCCCCGGCGAGGCGGGCAACTACCTGGAATCCAGCGGCAGCGCGATGCTGGCCTATGCCATGCTGAAGGGCGCGCGGCTGGGCGTTCTGGACGCGGCGTTCGCGGAGCGCGGCCAGCGAACCTTTGACGGCATCGTCGCGCATCGCCTCGCCTTCGACGGGGACGGCGGGCTGAACCTGGACGGCATCTGCCTGGTGGCGGGCCTGGGGCCGGAGGACAACCGGCGGCGGGACGGCACCTATGAATACTACATCTCCGAACCTGTCGTGCAAAACGACGCCAAGGGCGTGGCCCCCTTCGTGCTCTGCTACACGGAGGTCAAGCGGCGCCAGGGCGCGCAGGCGGGCTGACGAACGGTAACAACCAACACTCAAGGAGGCGGCGACATGGCGTATTTGACGCTGAAGAACATCAACAAGATTTACCCAAACGGCTATCACGCGGTGCACAACTTCAATCTCGAAATTGAAAAGGGTGAATTTGTTGTATTCGTGGGACCCTCTGGTTGCGGCAAATCGACGACCCTGCGCATGATCGCCGGCCTGGAGGTGATTTCCAACGGTGAATTCCTGATCGACGGCAAGCGCGCCAACGAAATGGGGCCCCGGGAGCGGGAAGTGGCCATGGTGTTCCAGAGCTACGCCCTGTATCCCCACATGACGGTCTACGACAACATCGCCTTCGGCCTGACGCTGCAGGGCGTGGACGAGGACGTGATCGAAAAGCGGGTACAGAACACCGCGCGCATCCTGGGGCTGACGGAATACCTGGACCGGCTGCCCCGCGCCCTGTCCGGCGGCCAGCGCCAGCGCGTGGCCATCGGCCGCGCCATCATCCGCAAGGTGGGCATCTTCCTGATGGACGAGCCCCTGTCCAACCTGGACGCCAAGCAGCGCGTGACCATGCGCTATGAGATCGCCCAGATCCACCGGGAAACCGGCGCTACCACCATTTACGTCACCCACGACCAGACCGAGGCCATGACCCTGGCGGACCGCATCGTGGTGATGAAGGACGGCTATGTCCAACAGATTGGCACGCCCTATGAGCTGTACTACAGGCCGGCCAACGTGTTCGTCGCTGGCTTCATCGGCGAGCCGCCCATGAACTTCGTGCGCGGCACAGTGCAGGACGGCTGCATCGCCATGGGCGACAACCGGCTGGACCTGTCGAGGAAATATCAGGACATCGGAAAACACGGGGGCAAACCGATCGTGCTGGGCTTCCGGCCAGAGGCCATCACGCTGGGCGAGGCCGACGGCTATCGTGTCGATTGCCGCGTAGAGCTGACGGAGATGCTGGGCGACAACACCAACGTGTATGTCACCGCCGGGGAAACCCAGGCCATCCTGAAGGTGGATTCCCACGATACCCCCGAGACGGACGGCCCGCTGACCTTCACCGTCCCCCTGGAGGCGGTGTACCTGTTCGACGCCGAGACGGAGAACGTGATCGAATAAACAGGACAATCCCATTTCGTAGGGGCGGCGCTGCGCCGCCCCTCACTATCGTTAGAGTGTGTTTCTAAAGTCCGGGATGTGCAGTTTCGAGCGTATCAGGCTGCATTTCAAGGCGATTTTCCGAAGGCTTACTGGTTGCAAGTCGAGGAAAAGCAACACAGAAATGCAGCCTTAGACGCCGAAAATGCATGTTCAGGATTTTAGAAACACACTCTAAATGGCTATGGAAGGGATGGACGGCATGAACATCGGCATTCGCCTGCACGACACCGCGCCGGGCTCGCTTGAGCAGCGGCTGGATTCCGCCAGGGCCCAGGGCTTTTCCTGCGCGCACCTGGCGCTATCAAAGGTGATCTCCGGTTTTTTGATGGACGACGCGCCCGGCCTGCTGAACGACGATCTGGCCGCGCGGGTCAGGGCCGCCTTTGAGGATCGCGGCATGGGCTGCGCGGTGCTGGGCTGTTATTTAAAACTGGCCACCGACGACGCGGAGGCCCTGGCGCACACCCGGGACATCTACCGGGCGCACCTGCGCTTTGCCGGGAAGATCGGTGCTGGCGTGGTGGGCACGGAGACGCCCCTCTCCCCCGGCGTGAACCTTGCGCCGTACTCGGAGGAGGCTTTTCAGCTGTTCCTCAAATGCGTTCGGCCGGTGGCGCGCCATGCCGAGGAAGAGGGCGCGCTGCTGGCCATCGAACCGGTGGCCTGCCATATCGTGAATACCCCGGAAAAGGCCGAACGCATGCTGGACGCGCTGAAATCGGACAGCGTGCGTATCATACTGGACGCCGTGAACCTGCTGACCCGGGAAAACTGCGGCCAGGCTGACGCCATCGTGGACGAGGCCATCCGCCGCCTGGGCGACCGGGTGAGCGTGCTGCATTTGAAGGATTACACCGTCGACCCGGGCGCCTTTATGACCAAGGCCTGCGCCTGCGGCACGGGCCTGATGCGGTATGACCGCCTGCTGTCCTTCGGCGTGGCGCGCGGCCTGCCCATGACCCTTGAAAACACCCGGCCGGACAACGCCGAGGCGTCCCGGCTGTTCCTGGAAAACCTGTTGGGAGGCAAAGCATGATCTACACAATAGCGCCTGTCGGCGGTGATTTCACATCCCTGCAGGCCGCCATCGACGCCGCCGCGCCGGGGGACGCGATGCGCGTCAAAGCCGGCACCTATGCCGAGCGTGTGGTGGTCCACAAGGACGGCCTGCGCATACTGGCCGAGGACGGCGCAGTGCTCACCGGCTCGGGTTGCGCGAAGGACACCTGGCCCGACGGCCGGGAAAAGGGCACGTTCCTGTCCGCCACGCTGCTGGTGCTGGGCG
>CAMVBO010000090.1 GCA_947165745.1 uncultured Clostridia bacterium
TGGACAAGGCCGGGGACGTGTACTTCCTGGAGATCAACACCCTGCCGGGCATGACGCCCACCTCCCTGATGCCCCAGGAGGCCGCCGCCGTGGGCATCGGCTATGAGCAGCTGTGCCAGAGGATAGTGGACGACGCGGTTGGAGGTGTGAAAGCCTGATGAAGCCGTTTCTGTTGAGCGACGCCGTGCGCGCCGTCGGGGGCCGCTATTATGGCGATGATGCCGCGCTGGAGCGGGAGGTTGCCCGCGTGACCAGCGACAGCCGCGACGCCGGCCCCGGCGTGCTGTTCGTGGCCTTCAAGGGCAACCGGGTGGACGGCCACAGCTTTATGGCCGGGTGTGTGAAGAACGGCGCCGCGGCCTGCGTCACCGAGCGGGAGCCCGCCGGGGACGAGCGCCCCGCCATTTGGGTGGATTCGTCTCTCAGAGCCATGGGCGCGCTGGCGGCGTGGCACCGGTCCCGCTTCAATATCCCCGTGATCGGCATTACCGGCAGCGTGGGCAAGACCACCACCAAGGAGATGGTGGCCGCTGTGCTGAACGAAAAGTTCAACACCCACAAGACCCAAAAGAATTTCAACAATGAGCTGGGCGTGCCCCGCACGCTGCTGGGCCTGGACGACGGGCATCAGGCGGCCGTGGTGGAGATGGGCATTTCCGACTTCGGCGAGATGCGCCGCCTGACCCGCATGGTTCGCCCCACCATCGCCGTGTTCAGCGTGATCGGCGACGCGCACCTGGAGTTCCTGGGCGATCGGCCCGGGGTGCTGCGCGCCAAGGGCGAAATCTTTGAGGGCATGGACGAAAGCGGCCTGGCGGTGCTGAACGGCGACGACCCGCTGCTGGCGGCGTGCAAGCCCAACATGCGCCGGGTGCTGTACGGCTGCGGGGACAACTGCGACGTGCGGGCCGAAAATGTCAAAAACCTGGGCGAGGATGGCATCGCGCTGACCATTCGCCACAAAAACGGCGCGTTTGAGGCGCGGATTCCCGCTTTCGGCAGTCACATGATCTACGCGGCGCTGGCCGCTGCTGCCGTGGGCCTGGAACTGGGCCTGACGGACGCAGAGATCGCCCGGGGCATCGCCCGCTATCAGACCGTGGGCGACCGGGCGCGGGTGCTGCACGCCAACGGCCTCACCGTCGTCAGCGACTGCTACAACGCCAACCCCAACTCCTGCCGCGCCGCGCTGGATTCCCTGGCCGCGCTTTCAGGCTGCCGGGTGTGCGTGCTGGGCGACATGCTGGAGCTGGGCGACGCCACCGCCGCGCTGCACAGCGGGGTGGGAGAATACGCAGCGAAGCTGGGCATCGAGAAGATCGTCGCCTGCGGATCGCTGGCGAAGTACATCGCCGAAGGCGCGAAGGCCGCCGGGGGCGACGCGGCATACTACCCCGATAAGGCCGCGCTGCTGGCGGAGTTGGACGGCGTCGTTCGCCCCGGCGACAGCGTGCTGGTCAAGGCCAGCCACAGCATGGCGTTTGAGGAGATCGTGGAAGCGCTGACGAAAAAAGATTAGTTGAATAAAAAGCCTCCCCATTGCGATGGGGAGGCTTTTATTGTTTCAGCACTCCGCTCCCTGTACCCGCCCCACACTCGTGTTGTCCGCCCGGCGATCCCGCAGCGCGGGCACGGGGTTCGGCGCGGTTTCAAAGCGATAGTCCTCGCCGTCCCGGGCAATCACCCTTTCGATGATGGCGTGGCTTTCCACGTCGTTCAAATCCCGGTTCACGATGCTTTGATACTTGAAGAAATCCGCGCGGGGGCTCAGGTCGTTCACGTTGCTCCAATCCTCCCGCAGGGCGGTGTTGCACACGGTGCAGCCCAGGACGCCCCGCACGTATTCGATGTTTCCGGTCAGCAGAAGCGGCTCGGGGAACGTGCCGTCGGGAATGACCTGGGCGGCCTCCCTGCCCTCGTAGGTTTCCAGCAGGTCCGCCGCCGCGTGCAGGTGGCTCACCTCCTGCTCAAACAGCATCGCCCAGATGTCCCTGACGCGCGGGTCGGTCTCCGTCTCCATGGCGCTCCAGTAGAGGTAGCACTCGGTGTACTGGTGGTTTAACAGCCCCTCCAGCCAGGTCTGCTCCGTGTCCATCAGGCTTCCGTACTGGGTGACGTGCTGCTCCTCCACCATGCCGATCTCCCGGTACAGCTTCTGACCCCAGGCGGTGGGGTAGAACGCCGCCACGTTCATGTAGTAATTCATGGTCTGCTGCTCGGCGGCGGTGATGATGCCGGTGCACAGCTTTGTCATGGGCGAGGCCGTGGCGTTCTGGATGTGGAACTTCACGGAGTCGAAGGGGTGGCGATGGTGGGCGATGGTGGGCCGTCCGGGCATGATCTCGGTGTAGCGTCCCACCAGCGTCTCCGCGTGCCGCCGGTCGTCGAACTCCATTAGATCCGCGTAGCGGTACAGGTGGTCGAAGTCCTCCAGCAGCGCGAAGTCCAGCGCCTGCTTCACATAGGGGTTGTCTTCCCGCTGGGCCAGGCCCGCCGTCAGGTCTACCGCCAGCTGTTCGTAGCCGATGGTGTGCTCCAATATCGTCTCGTCCGCTGGCTTCAGCGCGCCGATCAGCTTTTGCTGCTGCTGTTCAAGCCGGCGCAGCAGCGCGATCTGCCGCCTGAGCTCGTTGTCGCCCGCGTGCCGGGAGAACTGGTGGCTGTACCACACCTGCTCGAACTCCGTGCCGTTCATCAAAATCACCCGGCAGCGGGTGTAGGGGTCCACCGTCCGCTTGTCATAGGGCCGAGGCGTCATCTGTCCCCAGTTCATAATCAGGCTCTCCAGCGGCTTTGCCGCCAAATCAAATGGATTCATTGTCCACGCTCCTTCCGCGTTTTTGGGAATAGTATATGCAGACGGCGCGGGTTTTATTTTTTGACCATCTTTGACATTCAGTTGACAATGGGTTTATAATTGAGTGGTAAACTGGTTTCGCATTGAAGAAGGAAGGTGCGCAAATGAACGAAGTGAAGAAGCCGAGACAACCGCTGATATTTTACTATCTGCTGGCGATTGTCGCGATCATACTTTTCAACAGCCTCATCGCGCCGCTGCTGTTCTCCCCGAAGGTGACGGAGGTGAGCTACGACGCGTTCATGGCCATGACCGAGGACAAGAAGATCTCCGAGGTGATGATCGAGGACAACCAGATCATTTTCGCGGACGCCCAGGGCAATCTGTACAAGACGGGCCTGCTGGACGACCCGGAGCTGACGCAGCGGCTCTACAAGAGCGGCGCGAAGTTCGCCAGCCAGATCGTGGAGCAGATGTCGCCCATCCTGTCGTTCCTCATCTCCTGGGTCATCCCGCTGGTGCTGATGATCGGCCTGGGCCAGTATTTCAGCAAGAAGCTGGTGGAGAAGGCCGGCGGCGGCGCGGGCAGCATGATGTTCGGCATGGGCAAGAGCAACGCCAAGGTGTATGTCAAGTCCACCAGCGGCATCAAGTTTGACGACGTGGCCGGAGAGGACGAGGCCAAGGAGATCCTCTCTGAAATCGTGGACTTCCTGCACAACCCGAAGAAGTACGAGGAAATCGGCGCGAAGATGCCCAAGGGCGCGCTGCTGGTGGGCCCTCCCGGCACGGGCAAGACGCTGCTGGCGAAGGCGGTCGCCGGCGAGGCCAACGTGCCCTTCTTCTCCATCTCCGGCTCGGAATTTGTGGAGATGTTCGTGGGCATGGGCGCGGCCAAGGTGCGCGACCTGTTCAAGCAGGCCAATGAAAAGGCTCCCTGCATCGTGTTCATCGACGAGGTGGATGCCATCGGCGGTAAGCGCGATGGCCGCATCGGCGGCAACGACGAGCGGGAGCAGACGCTGAACCAGCTGCTGACCGAGATGGACGGCTTCGACGGTTCCAAGGGCGTGGTGATCCTGGCGGCCACCAACCGGCCCGAATCCCTGGACCCTGCGCTCTTGCGCCCCGGCCGGTTTGACCGCCGCGTGCCGGTGGAGCTGCCGGACCTGCAGGGCCGCGAGGCGATATTGAAGGTGCACGCCAAGAAGGTGCAGTTGCAAAAGAACATCGACTTTGCCGCCGTGGCGAGGGCAGCCTCCGGCGCGAGCGGCGCGGAGCTGGCCAACATCGTGAACGAGGCCGCGCTGCGGGCCGTGCGCGACGGACGGCGGCTGGTGACCCAGGCGGACCTGGAGGAAAGCGTGGAGGTCATCATCGCGGGCTATCAGAAGAAGAACCGGGTGATGAGCGACAAGGAGAAAATGGTGGTGGCCTATCACGAGATCGGCCACGCGCTGGTGGCGGCAAAGCAGTCGGAATCCGCGCCGGTGCACAAGATCACCATCATCCCGCGCACCAACGGCGCGCTGGGCTACACCATGCAGGTGGAGGAGGGCGAGCATTTCCTGCTCACCAAGGAGGAGCTGGAGAACAAGATCGCCACGTTCACCGGCGGCCGCGCCGCCGAAGCGCTGATCTTCCATCAGATCACCACCGGCGCGTCCAACGACATCGAACAGGCCACCCGCCTGGCCCGGGCGATGATCACCCGCTACGGCATGTCCGATGAGTTCGGCATGGTGGCCATGGAGCAGCTGACCAACCAGTACCTGGGCGGCGACACCACGCTGGCCTGCTCCGCCGAGACGGCCAACCACATCGACGTGGTGGTGCGCAATCTCATATCCACCCAGTACGACAAGGCTTACAAGATCTTGCAGGACAACATCCAGCAGCTGCACGCCCTGGCCAAGTACCTATACGAGCACGAGACCATCACCGGCGATGAGTTCATGGACATTCTGCACAGGACCACGCCGCAGATCGCCGCGGCGACGGCGCGGTGACAGGCCTTCCGGAAACATCCCAACGAAAGCCAAGGAACGCCAACGGCGTGCCTTGGCTTTTTTGTCCAAACGCGCTATAATATGTTCAGAAAGACAAACGGGGTGAACGCCATGAAATACATCATCAACGGCACGATTCTCATGCCCCAGGGCGAGGTGAAGGACAGGGCGCTGGCCATCGACGGCGCAAGGATCGCGGGGATCGTCGAAGAAGTCCCTTCCCATGCCGGGACCGTCGACGCCGGGGGCGGCTATGTTGCCCCGGGCCTGGTGGATGTCCACTGCCACGGCTTCATGGGATGGGACGCCTCCAACGGCAGCCTGGACGAGCTGCGGGCGATGTCCCGCCAGGCGGCAAAGTGGGGGACCACGTCCTGGCTGCCCACCACCATGACCCTGGATTGGCTGGTGCTGGAAAAGTGCTTTGCCGCCATTCGTGCCGCCCGGGACGAGAGCCTGGCGGAGACCTGGCGCGGCGCGCAGGTGCTGGGCTGCCACGCAGAGGGCCCCTTCATCAACATGAAGAGGAAGGGCGCCCAGGCCGGAAGCAGCATCCAGACCCCGGACATCAAAAAGCTGCGTCCCTGGACGGATGTGGTCAGGTTGATGACCGTCGCGCCGGAGGTGGACGGGGCGCTGGAATTCATCCGCGCGGCGAAAGCGCTGGGCGTGACGATCTCCATGGGCCACACCGCCGCCACCTGCGAGGAGGCCCTCGCGGGCGTGGACGCGGGCGTGACCCACTCCACCCACACCTTCAACGCCATGACGCCGCTGACCCACCGGGAGCCGGGCGTGGCGGGGGCCGCGCTGCTGGACGGCCGGGTGTACTGCGAGCTGATCGCCGACACGTTCCACGTCTCGCCGCTGCTGTATCCGCTGATGGCGAAGCAGAAGGGGGACAGGCTGGTGTTGATCACCGACTCCATCCAGGAGGCCCATCTGCCGGACGGCCCGCACGAGCGGGACGGCCAGACCATCGTCGTGAACGGCATCCGGCTGCGCTTCCCCAACGGCACCATCGCCGGCAGCGCCCTGACCATGGACCAGGCCGTGCGCAATTTTCTCAAGTACACCGGCCTGCCGCTTTATGAGGTGGTCAACATGGCCTCGCTCTATCCTGCCCGGTCCATCGGCGTGGACGCCACGAAGGGCTCTTTGGAGAGCGGCAAGGACGCGGATATACTCATCACCGACGCCGATTTCAACGTAAAGGGTACGTTCGTGCGGGGCGAAAAGGTCTGTTGAGCGCGCCGGGGGCCGGCGGCTGGGAACGCGATTGTTTCAGGAGAAAAGATAAGGGGCTGTCTCAAACATTCACTTTGAGACAGCCCCAATGAATTGCCCTTTGGGCGTGATTTGCCTTCGGTTACAGCCTTGCCACGCCGGAGTCCCGGGCGGCCTGGGCCACGGCCTTCGCCACGGCGTCCTTGACGCGGGGATCGAAGGGGGCGGGGATGATGTACTCCTCGCTCAGCTCCTCGTCGGAGATCAGCCCGGCCAGCGCCTTGGCGGCGGCCATCTTCATCTCCTCGTTGATGTCCCTGGCGCGCACGTCGAAGGTGCCGCGGAACACGCCGGGGAAGGCCAGCACGTTGTTGATCTGGTTCGGGAAGTCGCTGCGCCCGGTGGAGATCACCCGCGCGCCGCCGGCCTTGGCGTCCTCGGGGAAGATTTCCGGCGTGGGGTTGGCGCAGGCGAAGATGATGGCGTCCTTGGCCATGGTCTTTACCATTTCGGTGGTCACGGTGCCGGGGGCGGATACCCCGATGAACACGTCCGCGCCCGCCAGCATGTCGGCCAGGCTTCCCGCCCGCTTCTCCCGGTTGGTCAGCTTTGCCATCTCGTCCTTGGCGGGGTTCATGCCCTCGGGACGGCCCTCGTAGATCGCGCCCTTGCGGTCGCACATGATCACGTCTTTCACGCCGTAGGACAGCAGCAGCTTCACGATGGCCGTGGCCGCCGCGCCGGCGCCGGACGTCACGACCTTCGCGGCCGCCGGCTTCTTCCCCACCACCTTCGGCGCGTTGGTCAGGCCGGCCAGGGTGATCACCGCCGTGCCGTGCTGGTCGTCGTGGAAGATGGGGATGTCGCACTTTTCCTTCAGCTTGCGCTCGAT
>CAMVBO010000091.1 GCA_947165745.1 uncultured Clostridia bacterium
AAGGAGGTATTCATCCACGGCCAGGTGGACGAGGACGGCAACGTGGTGGTGCCCGGCTGTGTGCGCAACGGCGTCTCCGAGGAGGCCGCCACCCGGCTGTTCGACGAGATGACCGCCTTCGCCTCCTACGCGTTCAATAAATCCCACGCCGCCGCTTACGCGCTGGTGGCCGTGCAGACGGCGTGGCTCAAGCTGAAATTCCCCGCCGAGTTCATGGCGGCGATGATGAATTCCATGCAGGGCCACACCGAGAAGATCGCCTTTTACATCCAGTACTGCCGCAAGAACGGCGTGCCCGTGCTGCCGCCGGACGTGAACCACTCCGGCACCCGCTTCACCGTGGAGCTGAACGAACAGGGCGTGCGCGGCGTGCGCTTTGGCCTGAGCGCCGTGAAGCACGTGGGCGTGAAGGCCATGGAGGACTTGGTGGCCGAGCGGGAGCAGGGCGGCCCCTTCAAGGACCTGTATGACTTCGTGGGCCGGGTCAACGGCGGCGAGGTGAACAAGAAGTGCGTGGAATGCCTGATCCGCTGCGGCGCGATGGACGGCCTGCCCGGCGGCCGCAGCCAGAAGCTGCACGTGTATGAAAAGGCCATGGATGGCGTCGCCCGCCGCCAGAAGAGCATGGTGACGGGGCAGATCTCGCTGTTCGGCATGGCGGAGAGCGCCGTGGACGCCCCGCCGCCGCCCATGCCCCAAATGCCCCCCTTCGACCGGAGCCAGCTGCTGGCCATGGAGAAGGAGACCACTGGCGTGTACATCTCCGGCCATCCGCTGGACGCCTACGCCGACCAGCTGTCCAGGCTGCAGGTGGATTCCCGCTTCCTGGAATCCCTGGCCGAGGAGAGCCCCGACCACGGCATGAGCTGGGACCAGAAGACCGTGCGGATGGGCGGCATCATCGCCGAAAAGAAGATGAAGGCCACCCGCAGTGGCAACATGATGGCCTTCGTGCAGCTGGAGGACATGTACGGCGTTACCGAGGTGCTGGTGTTCCCGAAGGTCTACGAGCGGGTGTCCGCGCTGCTGGTGGAGGACACGCCGGTGGTCATGACGGGCAAGCTGTCCGTGCGCGAGGAGGAATCGCCCAAGCTGCTGCTGGACCGGGTCGCGCCGCTTAATGAGCTGGATTCTCTGGAGGCCGCGCCGCGCGGCGGCTATGACGGCGGCCGTTACGACACCTATGGCGCGCCGCCGCCGGAGTACGGCGCCCCGGCGCCCTATGACGAGTCGCCCCGACAGGCCGCTCGCCCCGCGGGAGATTCCCGTGACGCGGGAGGTTCCCGTGACGCGGGAGGTTCCCGTCCCACGGGAGGTTCCCGTGCCGCGCGCAAGCTGTACCTGAAATTGACCGCCGACCAGCGGGACGAGGTGCTGAAGATCCTGTCGGAGACTCCCGGCAATATCTGCGTGATCCTGTACATGGCCGACGAAAAGAAAACCTATCAGGCCCCCCGCCAGTATTGGGTGGACGAGGGCTATGACTTCGGCGCACTGGCCAACATCATCGGCGCGGACAACATCGTACTGAAGGGATGACCAAACGGATCAAGGGAGGCATATTGGGTGGCGGAAGAAGAAAAAGCTCTATGCGAAGAACCGGGGAAGAGGGATAAGGCGGATGGCAAAGGAATAAACCGTGAAAAAACAGGCGGGCAATGGTTCGCCCTCTATACGGGATTATTCTTGTTTGGCGCTGCTGTGCTGTGCGGATGCATGCTGTTGCGTGGCAAGCTGCTGATATGGCAGCCTGATGGATTGGAGCAGCACTATACGGTCGTCGGCTATATGGCCAAGCTGTTGCGCGGTTTGCTGGCTGGAAAGCAAATCCCGATGATGCGGTTTACGCTTGGACAGGGCATGGATGTGCTCACAACCTGTTCGTATTATGGATATACGGACCCGTTGAACCTGTTGGCGGTATTCGCGAATGAACGCACATTTGGCATCGCTTACGTGGGCATTTCGATGCTGCGCGCCTACCTGGCTGGTATCGCGTTTGGACTGTATGCCAGAAAAGTTGGCGCCAGAAACCAGTGGGCCGTGGGCTGTTCGGCGGCCATCTATGTGTTCAGCGGCTATTTTCTGACGCTGCTTGGCAGGCATCCGTATTTTTTGAATGGCGGATTGTACCTGCCGCTGCTCTTGCTGGGAATCGAGCGGGTGTTCAGCGACCGTAAATGGCTGATGTATACGCTGGTTACGGCATTGATGCTCGTCGTGAATTTCTACTTTGCCTACATGAATACCATCGTGGCGATTGTGTATATTGTAATCCGCATCATCGCCCGGCTGCGCGAGCGCGGCGTGAAGCAGAGCGTTGGAGATGGTATGATCCTGATGGGCGGCTATTTGCTTGGCGCGGCGATCTCGGCCGTCGTGTTTTTGCCGATTGCGTTGGTATACCTGCGCAATGGCAGATTGGGGGTGCAGGCAGGCTACAGCGGGTCAATGCTGCACTACCCGATGGACTTTTATGTGAAGATGGTGACATGCGCCTTTGTCGGGAAAAAGGGCGGTACGCTGTTTACATGTCTCAGCTTTGCCCCGCTGGCACTGTTTGGGGTCATGGGCCTGTTTACACGGGGGAAAAAGGACGCGGCACGGTTGCGCCAGCTCCGCGTCGCGCTGTATCTGTGCCTGATCGTGGCCAGCGTTCCCGCGCTGGGCAACGTTATGAACGGCATGGCCTATGTCACCAACCGATGGATCTATGTGCTGTCGCTGTTTGTGGCGCTTGGCTGCTGTTTCGGTCTTCCCCGGCTGTTTGCCGCCAACGCTGCCAGGCGTTTGATGGCGGTGCTGGCGTCGGTGTATGCCCTATTCTGCGGCGTGATAATCGCGCTGAAACAGCCTCTGTATTATTTAGCCGGGGTGCTGCTTCTGTTGATGACGGCGGTGTTTGTGTTTGTGTGGGGCGGGCATCATCCCTGGCTGACCAAGCGTCGCGCAAAGCGCATTTTGACATTGATGCTCGCGGTGACGCTGGCGGGAAACATATGCATGACTTATTTCTACCTGGGAAAGGACTATGTATCCATACGGGGAGGAGAAGGCCCATATAAAAAGGTCGCCAGCCAGGCCAAGGCGCAGCTCATTAAGGACGAGGGTGTGTATCGAGTTGCGCAGGGCGCGTACAACGACGGCAATTCGATGCTCCTTGACTACATGGGAACGTCCTATTATTGGAGTTTGGTCGACAGGTCCTTCTCAGATTATTACAGGGCTCTGTGGCTGCCGTCGCTGAAAATGAGCTATGATTACTATGGCTTCTTCGGCAATAACAGCATGAACGCTGTGGCAGCGGTTAAGTTCTTTGTCCGCGGAGAAGGGGAGGACTATATCGTTCCCTATGGCTTTGACCTGCGCGATGAAGGGCTGGCGCTGCCGAACGGCGCCGCCGCGCAGGTCTATGAAAACAAGTACGCGCTGCCGCTGGGTTATACCTTTGATAAACGGCTCTCTGAGGCGGAATATGCTGATATGCCGGTGGAAGACAAGCTTCGGGCATTGACAAGATGCGCAATCGTGTCAGATGATCTTGATTTGAAGATTGACGCGCTGGACGCGGCGGACTTTGCAGGCGGTGTGGTGGATTTGCCCTATGAGATCGCCTCGACGAAGGATGTTGAGTTGTCAGCCGGAAAAATCAGGGCCGAAAAGAATGGCACGCTCAGCCTGACCTTTGAGGCCCCGGAAGATACGGTGGCGTACCTGTTGATGGATGGTTTGCGGGTAAGCCAGGTGACGGTGGGGGATTATGGGCGCATCACCATCTCGACTGCGGATGGGATCAGCCAGGATGTCATGCCCGCGCCCTCTTGCAATTTCTATTATCAGAAGCAGGGCAGCGCGTATTGCCTGGGTTACAGTGCGCTGAAAGGCTGCGATATCGTGTTTAGCAACGCCGCAAACTATGATTATAAGGATATGCGCGTGATCGCGATACCGCTTGAAGAATACAGGGAAGATATGCGACGACGCCTGGAGGAACCCATGTCGGACATTCGGTTGTCTGAGGACCGCATCGAAGGGAGTATATCTGTTTCTGATGAACGGATCCTGCAGATTGCGGTGCCTTACAGCGACGGCTGGTCCGCCTGGATCGATGGCAAGCGCAGTCCGGTGTTCCGCTGTGGGGGGCTTTACATGGGTGTGGCTTTGGAGGCTGGGGAACATAAACTGGAGATGCGCTATGAGACACCCGGCTTGCGGCTGGGGGCGTTGATTTCGTTGATCGCGATTGCTGCAACGGTGGTAATTGCGATTTGGCACGGCATGCGCCGCCGTAGTCTGAAGGGATGATGACGATGCTGATGATGTGCGTCGCGATGACAGCGACAGCGCTTTCCTTCTGGGGCCTGTGTGAGTTTGCCCGCGACAGACTGAAGGCGGAGGACGCGTTCGCGCCGTCTGTGGTCGCGAGCCTGATTATGATGACGCTCACCGTGGCGGGCATCGCGCGGGTGCTGCTGTACGCGTGGTGGGCCGTTTTTGCGGGCGGCCTGGTTTATCTGGCGATCAGCCTGGTTCGCAGGCGCCTGCGGCTGAACTGGGCGCTGGTCGCGCTGGGCGCGCTGGCGGTATACGCATTCATCCACTTCCGCAAGGCCTACTATACCGGCAACGACAGCGTGTCCCACTGGGGCCTGGTGGTCAGGCACCTGCTGACAGAAAACCGCTTTCCGGACGCGACCTCCAAGCTGGTGTTCTTCAAATCCTATCCGCTGGGCGCCACTTCCTTCGTCTATTTTCTCTGCCGGGGGTTTGACGCCCGGGAGGGGCAATACCTGGCGGCGATGTTCATGCTGTATCCCATCTATCTGATGCCGATCTGCGGGGCCGTCAAGCGCAACCGGCTGCTGGGATACCTGACGGGCGCCGCGCTGCTGGTCGTGCTGGTTTTTGTCGCGGGTTCGCCCATGTCGCTGCAGGTGGACAACCTGCTGGGCTTTATGACCATCGGCGGCATCGCCACGGTCGCGTGCCATCGGGACGATCCCCAAAGGGCGATGTGGCTGGCCCTGCCCACGGTGGCGGCGCTGGTGATGGTCAAGGCCAGCGGCCTGTTCCTGGCTCTGGTCGTGCTGTCGGCGGTCGTCTGGGTGGCCAGGGGCGCGGGACTGCCCTGGCGGGGCAAGCAGGGCGCGGCGCACATGCTGCTTGTGGGACTTGCCACGGCGCTGGTGATGTTTTTACTGTGGCAGGGGCATGTCCGCCTGACTTTTGGCATGGGCAACATGGGCAAGCACAGCCTGTCGTTGAGCAGCTATGCCAGCATGGCCTCCCGCAAGAGCCTGGGGCAGATCGTGACCATCGCGAAGCGGATGGCCAAGTGGCTGATATGGCCCTTTGCCCTGCAGCGGCGGATTCGCGTGCTGTGGCTGACGCTCTACGCGGCCTGCTATCTGGCGATTCGCCTCTGGCGGCCGGAGAAGAAGAAATGGCTGCGCGCCCTGGGCAGAACGGTGCTGGCGTCGCTGGTGCTGTACCTGATCTGGTATGGCCTGCTGTTCATCATGTTCATCGTATCCATGCCGATCGAAGAGGCGCTTGAGATCGCGTCCGTCGGCCGCTATGAGGGGACGATGCGGGTGGTGGTCATGGGCCTGCAGGCCCTGTTCATCGCGTCCTGCTTCTGCGATGAAGCCCTGGTGATTGGCCACAGGGCGTATGTCTGCGCCGTGGCGGCGCTGCTCGCGCTGCTGTGCGTGCCGATCGCGGGGCTGTTCGGCGGGCGCTCCCTGGCCGCGAAGATCATCAAAAACGCGCGCGTGACGCAGCAGCCCTTCAAAAGCTTCCTGCAGCTGAAAAGAAGCGGGGAAATTGAGAAGGACAAGTCCTATTTGATCTTTACCCGGCATACCGAACACGCGGTGGCCCAGGTCTACTATCTGGTAAAATATGAGATGCAGACCCTGGATATCGCGGAGGTTGCCACCGGCATCGACGAGAACGGCCTGGGGCGTTCCTTCGAGTTGAACGGCTACTACCTGTTTGACGGCATCCATGGGAACGAGGGGGCGGATGTCACGGATATAGACGACATGGAAGCGTTCTTCGATGCCCAGCTGCCCAAATATGATTATCTGATCCTGTTCAGCGAGGATGCGACGTTCGAGTCGGCGATCGAAGCCTATCAGGCGGCCCATGAGACGGACATCCGGGTGCTGCGCAGCTATTGACGGAGGTTCACCATGATTGAGGGAGGAAACAGAATATGACCGCACCCATCCTCTTCATCGTCATTCCCTGTTACAACGAGCAGGAGGCGCTGCCCATCACGGCGAAGCGGCTCACGGAGCTGACGGACGACATGATTTCAAAATCGATCATCGCCCCGGAAAGCCGCATCGTGCTGGTGGACGATGGAAGCAAAGATGAAACCTGGCGCGTGATCAGCGGCCTGCACGCGGCGGACGGCCGATTCGAGGGCGTGAAGCTGGCCCACAACGCCGGGCACATGAACGCGCTATGGGCGGGCATGACGCTGTCGGCCCAGCGCTGCGACTGCGTGATCACCATCGACGCGGACCTGCAGGACGACGTGAACGCCATGTACGGTTTCCTGGAGGAATTCAAAAAGGGCGCGGACGTGGTGTCCGGCGTGCGCGCGAGCCGCAGCAAGGACACCTGGTTCAAGCGTACCACGGCCCAGGGCTTTTACAGGTTCATGGCCAAGCTGGGCGTGGAGATGGTCTACAACCACGCCGACTATCGGCTGCTCAGCCGCCGGGCGCTGGAGGCGCTTTTGTCCTTCGGGGAAGTGAACATGTTTTTGAGGGGCATGGTGCCCATGCTGGGCTTCAAAACCGCCCAGGTGTATTACGAGCGCGGCGAGCGCGTGGCGGGGGAGAGCAAGTACCCGCTGAAGAAGATGATCGCCTTCGCCATGGAGGGC
>CAMVBO010000092.1 GCA_947165745.1 uncultured Clostridia bacterium
TGGCCCGAGAGCACCTGGGTCAGGGTCGAAAGCATCTTCTCCACGTCCAGGGGCTTGGCGATGTGCCCGTCCATGCCCGCGTTGCGGGCGGCCTGCACGTCCTCCTGGAACACATTGGCGGTCATGGCGATGATGGGGATGCCCGCCAGCGCCGGGTCCGGCAGCGCCCGGATCGCCCGGGTGGCCTCGTAGCCGTTCATCACCGGCATCTGGATGTCCATCAGTATCGCGTCATAGTCGCCGGGCTGGGACTGGGCGATGGTGTCCAGCGCCACATTGCCGTCCTCGGCGGTGTCCAGCATGAAGCCCGCCTGGGTGAGGATCATCCTGGCGATCTCCATGTTGATGGCGTTATCCTCCACCAGCAGAAGCCGCATGGAGGAAAATTCCACTCTGGCCCGCGCGGCGTTATGCCCAAAAACACAAAGACCGGACTGCCGCATCGCTTCGCTTCCCGCAACGATGTTGTTCACAGCGGCCCCGCGCTTTGCGCAAAGGGCCGAACAGGTATCATCGCAATGGGGCGGGCTGACGCGGCAATCCGGTCTCCTGACAAGAAATCGGAGCGGAAGTACTGCATTACGCCGCTTTCTCGAAATAATCGAGCAGCTTTTCGATGGGCACAGGCTTGGAATATTTGTAGCCCTGCAGGTACGAGGCGGACATGCTCTCGCACATCGCCTCGTCGGAGGCGTTCTCCACACCCTCGAACAGCACCGAGTAGTCCAGCTGGGCCAGCATGTTGGCCAGCCCGTTGACGATCCGGTGGGAGCGCTCGCTGGCGCTGCAGGCGATCACCAGGGAACGATCGAACTTGATGATGTCAAAGGGCAGCCCCATGATCCGCTCCAGGTTGGAATAGCCGGTGCCGAAGTCGTCCAGATAGAACTTGATGCCCTGCTCCTTCAATTCGCTGATCTTGTCCTTCATCAGCAGGAAGTCGCTGTCCGTCATGCTCTCGGTCAGCTCGATGGCGATCTTTTCGCCGGGGATGCCGTTGCGCTTGATGATGCGGGTGATGTCTCCGCAGAAGCGGTTTTCCTTCAACTCCAGCACGGACACGTTCACCGACACGCGGCTCACGGCATAGCCCTGGTCGATCAGCAGGTGCACCTGGCGGCAGGTCTTGTTGAGGATGATCTCCGTCAGCGCGTGGATGTAGCCGTTTTCCTCCGCCAGGGGGATGAACTGGTCCGGGTACACCAGGCCCGTGCGCTCCAGCTTCAGCCGCATCAGCGCCTCGGCGGTGTCATACTTGCCGGTGTGGATGTTCAGCACCGGCTGGCAATAGACCAGCACCCTGTGGTCGTTCAGGTCGTGCTTTTTATAGATGTCCTCCAGCTCGTGCAGCACGTACTCGTTGACGTTGAATTTTTTGACGTCCTGGCTGCCGACGGTGTAGACTGTGTTTTCCGGGATCGACCGATGGATGTCCCTGATGAAGGAGACGTATTCGTTTCTGCGGCTCACCTCGTCGATGTTCCTGCCGACGACCAGCTTATAGTCGTACTGGAAGCGGCGGTATTCGTCCCGGAAGGCCTCCAGGAACGTCTTGACGCGCTTGTCATCATTCCTGTTTCGATCGATGGGATAGACCATGATGTAGTGGCCCTTGCTGACCTGGAACAGCGTGCCTCTCCGAAAGAAATCGGTGGCAAAGCGCCGGATGGTGGCCTGCAGCTGGGCGGGCAGAGCCTTGCCCTCCTCGTCAAAATCGCGCATATACAGGCTTATGAAGCCGAACTGCCGCCCGTTTTCCAGGTTGTAGCGCACCATGTCCTCCAGGCCCCGGCTGTCGATGGCGCCCAGGCTGGCGTCGTAGGGGCTGGAGTGCATGATATAAAACATGCCGATCGCGGGATAGAGGAACGTGGCCACCGTGAAGGACGACTGTCCGTGCATGCCCTGCAGCACCAGTATGGTGAAGGACACCGCCATCGTGCCATAAAAGCCCATCATCACCCGGCGGAACAGCCGCTTGTGCACGCCGGTCATCAACACCAGGATCAGCACCACGTAGGCCAGGTAGCCGTAGATGAACACGCCCCTGCCGTGGAACGACAGAGCTTCGTCCTCCACCCGCACCGTGGCGCCGCGCGCCGTGTCATACACGTCCACGCCCACCACGGCCAGCAATATGACCCCGGCGATGACCGCGTTGCGCACTCTGCTCTTTTTGCTCAGCTGGGTTACTTCAGAGATGTAAATGACAAACAGGAAGAAGATGGTGAACAGGGCGGCGTGGTACACGCATCGGAGCACCTTGACCAGGATCAGGTATCGCGCCTGGTGGAGGGTCGCCAGCATATTGAAGGCCACGTCCGTCTGGGCCGCCACAACCAGCATCGCCACCACGCCCAGGAAAATCTTGAAGCTGCGGGTGCGCCGGATGTAGGAAAACAGCATCAGTATGAACATCACGAGGCAGACGGAAATGACCACCAAATCCCCCACGGGGGAATAGCTGGATATGCCATATCGGTTCATGCTTGGACCACCTCGCGTGCGAAACAGTTGGGGGTGACAGGGCGCCGATAACCGCGGCGAATAAAATAACATTGCCGCATATAATGTAATTATATCATATCATTTGTGCTTTGAAAAGAGTCAATTTTGCGATAACGCCCGATTTTTTGATCGCAACAATATTTTACGCGCGCATGGACAGACCCGGTGTGTTTGTGCTATACTGATATGGAAAGGAGCTGTTCGCCATGAAAAAGCGCGCGCCGTCCCTTGTGGGGCTCGCCCTGGTGCTGGCGCTGCTGACAGCGCTGACCATGCTTTCGGCTCTGGCCGAAAAGGAGGAGATGACAACCGTGACCGACACCACCATCCGCGTCAACCAGTTGGGCTTCCTGCCCGGCGCCGTCAAGACCGCCGTGCTGCCCGACGCCGACGCCGCGACCGCCTTCCGCGTGGTGAACGCCGAAACCGGCGAAACCGCCTACGAGGGCAAGTGGTCCGCGCCCATCGAAAACCCCGGCGCGGGCGAGACCAACCGCATGGCGGACTTCACCGCCCTGACCGAGCCCGGGCGCTATCGCGTGGAGAGCGAAAGCCTCGCCTCCCCGGAGTTCAGCGTGGGCGAAGGCGTCTATGACGAGCTGTTCCGCGCCACTGTGAAGATGCTGTACCTGCAGCGCTGCGGCGTGGCTTTGGACGAGGAGCACGCCGGAACCTACGCCCATCCCGTGTGCCACAGCGGGCCAGCCATCGTGTACGGCACGGGCGAGCGGATCGACGTGGACGGCGGTTGGCACGACGCCGGCGACTACGGCCGCTACGTCGTCTCGGGGGCCAAGACCGTGGCCGACCTGTTCCTGACCTACGAGGCCTTCGGCGTGCGCGCCGACGACATCGGCATCCCCGAGAGCGGCGACGGTCTGGACGACCTGCTGCAGGAAGCTAAATTCGAGCTGGATTGGATGCTGAAGATGCAGCGCGCGGACGGCGGCGTCTACCACAAGGTCACCGGCGCGGGCTTCCCCGGCTTCCTGATGCCGGAGAAGGAGATCGGCGACATGATCGTCAGCCCCGTGTCCAACACCGCCACCGGCGATTTCGCCGCCGTGATGGCCTGGGCCTCCCGGCTCTGCGCCGCCGACTGGCCCGAGGCGGCCGCCCGCTACCTGGAGGCCGCCGAGCTGGCCTGGACTTACCTGGACGCCCATCGCGGCGACCCGGGCTTTAAAAACCCGCCGGAGGTCACCACCGGCGAATACGGCGACGAGCACGACGCGGACGAGTACTTCTGGGCCGCGGCGGAGCTGGCCAAGGCCACCGGCAAGGACGTTTACCGCCAGGCCGCGTCCGAATTCATGGAGGACGGCGGCAAGCGGCGCGGCATGGGCTGGGAAGACGTGGGCACCTACGGCATCCTGGCGGTGCTGACCGACGAGGGGCTCGACGAGACCGACGCCCTGCGCCAGGCGGCGAAGGCGGAGCTGTCCGCCACGCTTGACGACGCGCTGAAGCTGATCGAGGCCAATCCCTACGGCGCGGACCGGGGCATGACCTATGAGTGGGGCTCCAACATGGGCGTCGCCAACACCGGCGCGCTGCTGACCCTGGGCGCGGACCTGCTGAGCGACGACAGCCTCAGGGCCAGGGCCCAGCATTCGCTGGACTACCTGCTGGGGCGCAACGCCAACGGCTATTGCTACGTCACCGGCTTCGGCACCCTCGCCCCCAAGCATCCCCATCACCGGCCCTCCGGTGCGCGGCATCAGGCCATGCCCGGCATGCTGGTGGGCGGGCCGAACAACGGCCTGAACGACCCCACCGCCATGAGCGTGCTGCGCGGCAAGGCCCCGGCCAAGTGCTATGTGGACAACCTGAACAGCTATTCCACCAACGAAATCTGCGTCTACTGGAACAGCCCGCTAACGCTGCTGCTGGCAGGGATTCGGTGACGGGACAGTTTTAGAGTGTGTTTCTAAAATCCTGAACATGCATTTTCGGCGTCTAAGGCTGCATTTCTGTGTTGCTTTTCCTCGACTTGCAACCAGTAAGCCTTCGGAAAATCGCCTTGAAATGCAGCCTGATACGCTCGAAACTGCACATCCCGGACTTTAGAAACACACTCTAGATAACGCAAGGGCGGCGCGATGCGCCGCCCTACAATTATGCCATCAATGCCCGTTACAGTATCTTCCTCGCCTCCAGGTAATAGCGCTTGTCGGTCGCCTCGCCCATGGAGAAGGTCTTGCGGGGCAGCACGCCGAAGCGGCGGATGTAGTCAAACAGCCCGGCCTTGTCGAAGGCCCGGGGCATGAAGCCCAGGGTGTCGGGGCGGTTGACCAGCGAACGCAGCGCGTCCTCGCCGTGGATGTAGTCGATGGAGGCCTCGGGATGGCGGGCCAGGTATCCGTCCAGGAACTTTTGCAGCAGCCGCAGCGGATGCTCCGTTGACTTGAAGCGCCACTCGCGCCCGCTGCCGTCGAAGACAACGAGGTCGTCCCCCGCGCCCTCGTCCACGCCGCTTTCGGCCAGGTGCGCCCTGTACTCCCCGATCAGCGCCGACGGGTCCACGCCGGTCAGCACCCGGTGGATCGGCTCGAACACCAGCGCCGGGGTCGCCAGGTTCACCAGCTCCACCAGCGCGTAGCGGGCGGGATGGCGCTCCCGCTCTGCCGGCGTCAGGTTTTCCGAAATCTCCTTCCAGCAGCGCTTCGCCGCCGCCAGGGAGTGGTTGCCGTCGCCCACGGCGTAGAGCAGCCCGTCTGACTTCGCATTCAACGCGTCCATGGCCTCGAACACGCCCCTGGCGTCCTCCCCCTCCACGGCCCAGCCGCGGATGTGGCCGCCGGAGAGCATCAGGTCGAAGTCATAGAGCGGGCGCAGGGCGTCCCGCTTGTCCAGCAGCGGCTCGATCACCGTCATGCCGGGGTCGTCGATCAGCATCATCACATGGGGCAGCTCCACGCGCGCGCCGGCGCGCACCTTCGCCCGGGGCGGCACACGCTCCAGCACCGTGCCCTCGGTGGCGCGAATCAGGCCGGGCTTGCCGCCGTCATAGTCGTATTCGTCCAGGTCCAGCGCCGCCACCAGCCCGGGGCGCACGCCCGCGGAGGTCTGCCGCTGAACCAGCACGAAGCCGTCCTTCACGGCGGGGATCAGCGTGCCGTCCGCCAAATACCGGTCCATCGCCCGGCGAATGGAGGGGATGCGCGCGTCGCTCTGGTCCAGCCACACCTCCGGCAGCACCAGGTTGAGGGCCGAAGGCGCGTCGCCCGCGAGGGCTTGCGCCCGCTGCCAGTATTCCGGCTGGGCCGTGAATTGATCGCAGGCGACCACGGCCCACTTCGACAAGTCGACATGCTTGTTCGGCAACAGTATTTCAGCGGTATGCAAAGCGTTGTACATCATTTCAGCCTCCACAATGAGGGATGAAAAATAAGGAATGAGGAATGTAGTTTGCGGCTGACGCGAAATCGCAGTCTCGCATTATCTGTCTATAATTCCTCATTCCTCATTCCCAATTCCTAATTGATACTGAATTCCATCTGAGATATGCACAGATGCGGAGTGGATTTTCGTTCTGGCAAAGCTGAGCGGAGAGAGGCGATGCAGCGCATCGTTGACCGAAGTGAAGCAATGCCAGGGCGGAAAGACGCCCGCGTTTGTGTATGGATTAGATGGAATTTAGTATAAGAACTACGGCATCAGCAGACGCGCGCGATAGACGGTGTCCAGCTCCAGCAGCTTCTTGCGCAGCAGGGCGCTGGGCTTGGCGTCCACGTCCAGCACGGTGTAGGCATAGGCGCCGCGGGACTGGTTCACCATGTTTTCGATGTTCAGCCCCTCGCCGGAGATGATCTGGGTGATGGCGCCGATAACCTTCGGCACGTTCTTGTGCAGGATGGAGATGCGGGGCATCGCGGGCTTGCCCAGCGGGCAGTTGGGATAGTTCACGCTGTTCACGATGGAGCCGTACTTGATGTAGTCGTTCATCTGCCTGGCCACCATGCGCACGCAGTTGTCCTCGCTCTCCGGGGTGGAAGCGCCCAGGTGGGGAGTCAGGATGACGCCCTTCGCGCCGATCAGCGCGGCCTCGGGGAAGTCGGTGACGTAGCAGCGCAGCTGGCCGGCCTCCAGGGCCTCCTTCACGTCGCTCACGTTCACCAGCCCGCCGCGGGCGAAGTTCAAGAGCGCCGCGCTGTTCTTCATGCGGGAAATGGCGCCCGCGTCGATCATGCCCTTGTTGGTGTCGGTCAGCGGCACGTGCAGGGTGATGTAATCGCTCTTTTCGATCACCTCGTCCAGGCTCATGGCGTGACGCACGGCGCGGGACAGCCGCCAGGCATTGTCCACGGAGATATAGGGGTCATAGCCCAGCACGTCCATGCCCAGGGCCACGCCCGCGTTGGCCACCT
>CAMVBO010000093.1 GCA_947165745.1 uncultured Clostridia bacterium
GCTGTACGCTGATGGTGGAGCTGGGCGAGACCATCTGG
Organism: uncultured Clostridia bacterium; assembly: GCA_947165745.1. The sequence continues at coordinate 39 of CAMVBO010000093.1, forward strand.
TTCTGCGCCGGCAGCGAAAAGAACATCAAGCTGACCACGCCGGACGACCTGGAGATCTTCAAGGCCTTGCTGAACATACGGAGGTAACGATGAGCGAGACATTGATGTCCATTTCCGAAATGCAGTCACTTTGCTTCGGGATGTTGAAATTCGTGGATGATATCTGCCGCAGGGAAAAGCTCACTTACTGGCTCTCCGGCGGCACACTGCTGGGTGCCGCGCGCCACAAGGGCTTCATCCCTTGGGACGACGACGTGGATCTGATGATGCCCCGCCCGGACTACGAACGGCTGTTGCAGCTGGCGCCACGTTACAGCAACGAGCGCTATGCCTTCATTCATCCCCGGCTGACCCCGGACACCTCGAGCGCGTGGTTGCGCGTGTGGGACTTGAGCACGCGGCTGCACACCTCTGGCAAGGTGAAAAAAAACGCGGAAAGCCTGTTTCTCGACATCTTTCCGGTAGAGGGGCTCCCTGCCAATTCCCTGCTGAGCGAGCTGTTCTTCAAGCACGCCCGCTGGCACGACATCTGGCTGAAAAGCGCTCGCCGGAAGGAATTGTGGGACAACGAGCGTCTGCAGTCGCTCAAGCGCGTGCTGATGGTGCTGACGACCAGGCGCGGGCCGAACTACTATGCCCGCAAGCTGGATCGCTTCTGCGCGCGCCACGACTTCAACCACAGCAAGTATGCCGGAGTGATGGTCACCACCCACTATGGCAGCCGGGAACGCATGCCTATCGAGGTTTTCAGCGATACCGTTGAACTGGAATTCTGCGGCGAGCTGTTCCCCGCGCCGGTGGGCTGGGACACCTACCTAAAGGGGCTTTACGGCAATTACATGGAACTGCCTCCCGAGGAGAAGCGCTATTCCAAGCATCACTTCATGGCCTCAGCCGTAAAATAGCTTCAATACGAGGAAAATGGACTGTGTATCCCCGGTGTCTGTGGGATCACATCAGGGTTTGCGATTCATTGAGCGACGTAAAGCCCCTTGTGAAGCATCTGCATGTCGATCACCGGCGTGGCCGGCATGATCAGCGCGTGCCTGGCAGAGTGAAATCCACAGACGATGTGAACACACGGAGGGAAACGGCTTTGGGCGAAACCTACATCACCCCCGCCCAGATTCAGGAGCGGGGGCTCGAAATGATGAAATTCTTTGATGAGATCTGTCGCAGGGAAAAGCTCACTTATTGGCTGTCCGGCGGCACGCTGTTGGGCGCGGTGCGCCACAAGGGCTTCATCCCCTGGGACGACGACGTAGACCTGATGATGCCCCGGCCGGACTATGATAAGCTGGTGGCCGCCGCCGATCGACTATCCACCCAGCGATATGCCTTCGCCCATCCCATGGTGCAGAAGGACTATGGTATACCCTGGATGCGCCTGTTGGACTGCGGCACCCAAGTCAAGCTCTCCAACTTTATTCGCTTCAGTCCGGACAGCCTGTTCGCGGACATCTTTCCCGTGGACGCGCTGCCGGCGAATCCGCGGCTGTGCAAGCTGTTTTTCACGCGCTCGCGGCTGCGGCACATTCTGTGGAAGTGCTCCCGCAAGACGAACGTATGGCCCAACGAACGGCTGAAAGCGCTGAAGCGGGCGCTGACATTTTTCACCCGGATCATTCCCCCCAATACCTACGCCCGCAGGCTGGACCACTTCTGTGCCAGGGGCGACTACGAGAGCGCCCGCTTTGTCGGAGTTGCCATCGTCAACAACTATGGCAGCCGGGAACGCATGCCCAAGGCAGTGATTGAAGAGACTGTATACCTTCCCTTCTGCGACGGGGAGTTCCCGGCACCCGCGGGCTGGAACACCTACCTTCGCAACCTCTACGGCGATTATATGCAGCTGCCGCCGGAGGAACAGCGCGTTCCCAAGCACAAGCTGCGCGCGACCATCATCGACTGAAACGGAGAACGATCATGCATCCACTCTATGAAAGCGACCTGCTCACGGCCTGCGACGGCCTGGGCGATTTGCGGTCCCTGCGCGGCAAGCGCGTATTGATCACCGGCGTCACCGGCCTGGTGGGCGCCTGCCTGGCGGACGCGCTCTCCCTGCTGAACGCGCGGCGCGGCTTCGGCATGACCCTCTATGGCGTCAGCCGAGACCCCTCCCGCCAGGCCGAGCGCTTCCCCGGCGTCACGCTGATCGCCGCAGACCTGGCCCGGCCGAACCCGGCGCTGCCCGAGGCGGATTTCATCGTTCACGCCGCCTCCAACGCCCATCCGGCCACGTTTACCACAGACCCGGTGGGCACCATGCTGTGCAATCTGCGGGGCACGAACGCCCTGCTGGAGCAGCTGCGCGAGGCTGGCCACGGGCGGCTTCTGTTCATCTCCACCGGCGAAATCTACGGGGAAAACCCCGCGATCACCGACGGCTTCTCCGAGACGGACTTCGGCCGGGTGGACCCGATCAACCCCCGATCCTGCTATCCCGAGAGCAAGCGCGCGTCGGAGACCCTCTGCGCCTGCTACGCCGCCCAGTACGGCGTGGACGCCCTCGTCGCCCGGCTGAGCTATGTGTACGGCCCCACCCAGACGGCGGGCGACAGCCGCGCCACCGCCCAGTTCCTGCGCAAGGCGCTGGCGGGCGAGGACATCGTGCTCAAGAGCGCGGGCACGCAGGTGCGCAGCTATACCTATGCCCCGGATGCCATCGCGGGCCTGCTGGCGCTGCTGCTGCACGGCGCGCGGGGCGAGGCATATAACGTCGCCAGCTGTTTGGGCACCATCTCCATCCGCGGCTACGCCGAGACCCTGGCCCGGCTGGCCGGCGTCGAGGTCCGCTTCGATATGCCCAGCGAGCTGGAGCAACAGGGCTATTCCAAGGTGACCCGCGCCGTGCAGAAGGGCGACAAGCTGGAGGCCCTGGGCTGGACGCCCCGCTGGGACGTGGAAGCCGGGCTGAAGACCACGCTGCGCGCGATGCGAGAGGCGTGAGGGACCCGGCATGAATCTGGCTTTGATCAACAAAATCCGTCCGCTGCGCAAGGCGCTGCTCTTTTTGAGGCGGGAAGGCGGTCGGCGATACATGGCGCTGGCGCATCGGCTCCATGGCGTGAAGGGGAACCGGGTGTTCTTCTCCAGCTTCATGGGGCGCGGTTATTGCGACAGTCCTGCCCGGATCAGCGAGGCGCTGCACGCCCTCTGCCCGGAGGCGGAGCTCGTCTGGCAGCTGGAACGCCCCGGCGATGCGCCGGACTACGTGCGCGTGGTTTCGCCCCGCTCCCTGGCGGCGCTCCGGGCCATCAGCACGTCCCGCTGTCTGGTGGACAACTTCAACCGTCCCGTCTACATGCCGAAGTTTGCAGACCAAAAGTACGTTCAAATCTGGCACGGCGATCGCGGCTTCAAGAAGATGCTGTACGACATGGAAGACGGCATCCAATACCCCGACGGCGCCCAGATGGACCTGGCCGTCTCCGGCTCTGACTTCGGAACGAAGAACTTTCGCACCGCCTTTCGCTACAAGGGCGAGGTGATGCAGCTGGGCATCCCCCGCAACGACGCGCTGCTGCGCCCGGACGCGGCCCAGGTCGACAACATCCGGGCCAGGCTGGCCATCCCCGCCGGCACGCGGGTGCTGCTCTACGCGCCCACCTTTCGGAATGAAACCAGGGGCGGCGAACAGCCCGCGGGCTTCCATCTGGGCCGGGCGCTGGACAAGCTGGAATCTGCCACCGGGGCGCCCTGGCTGTGCCTGACCCGGGCGCACAGCAGCAACCTGCGCGTGCACGGCGACGGGGACTTGCGCGTGCGCGATGTGTCCGGGTGGCCGGAAACGGCGGAATTGCTTCTGGCGGCGGACATGCTGATATCCGACTACAGCTCCACCGCCGGGGATTATGTGCTGATGGACCGGCCGGTGATCCTCTATCAGGCGGACCGGGAACAGTTCATCCGCAGCAACCGGCACATGTACTTTGACCTGCACGACTGCCCATACGCCTACGCGGAATCGGAGGAGCAGCTGCTTTCCCTGCTGGAGGACATCGACGCGCTGGTCCCCCGCTGCGCCCAGGTGCGGCAGTTCTACGGCGTCACCGAAACCGGCCGATCCACCGAAGCAGTGGCCCGGTGGATCGCGGGCATACTTCAATAACAGGAGTGACAGGATTTGAAAACGGGCAGCTTTGACAAGTCGAAGGCCTTTCCCAAGCTTGCGCACATCTACCGGAGCATCATGATCCGCTGGGCCCGCCTGACGCGGGGCATCGACGGCAACAAAGTGGTGTTTTGCTGCCTGCAGGGGCGCTTTTATGGCGACAGCCCGCGCCTCATCTCGGAGCGGCTGCACGAGCGCAGGCCCGAGACGGAAATCCTCTGGATCCTCAAACGGGCCGCCATCAAGCGGCTCGGAAGCTCCATTCCCGACTATGTGCGCCCCCTGGTTTATCGCTCGGCCAGGGCCTTCAAGGAACAGGCCACGGCCCTCGTCTGGGTGGATAACTACACCAAGCAGGATGCGCTCATCCCCGCGCAGGGCAGGCAATTCTATATCCAGACCTGGCACGGCGACCGGGCGATCAAGTGTATTTGCTATGACGCGGAGCAAAACAACATAAAGCGCGTGGAGGAGAAGTGCGACCGGGTGGTCACCGGCTCCAGATTCGGCGAAAACATGTTCCGCACCGCCTTTCGCTACAAGGGCGAGTACATCGCCGCGGGCTGTCCCCGCAACGACATCCTGGTGAAGAACGATCCCGAGGACATCCGCCGGGTGCGTCAAGCGCTGGGCATCGCGCCGGAGACCAAGTTGCTGCTGTACGCACCCACCTATCGGGAGAACAGCGAAGTGATCCCCAAGCGGGCGCAGATGGACCTGAACCGCACGCTGAAATGCCTGGAGGAAACCACCGGCCAGCCCTGGAAGTGCCTGTTCCGGGCCCATTACCACTCCAAGGGCATCGACCTGGAGCCGGTCAAGGACCGCATCATCGACGTGACGGGCCACGAGGAAATGTCCGAACTGCTGCTGGCGGCTGACATGGTGCTGACCGACTACTCCTCCTGCGCGCTGGACTTCATCGTACGGGACCTGCCCGCGATCTTCTTCATCGCCGACTGGGACGAATACGTCTCCACCCGCAAGGTGTATTTCGACATTCGACAGACCCCGTTGATGACCGCCGCCGACCAGGACGCCCTGGAAGCGCTGATCCGCGGCCTGACGCCGGAAAAGGCGCGGCATAACTGCGCCGAGATCCGCGATTACTTCGGCTACTATGAGACCGGCCGCGCCACCGACGCGGTTTGCGACCGCATCATCGAGCTGCTGGACGGGGCGAAGAAGCCATGAGCGCGGGCGGCAGCGGCGCGGGCGACATCCGCCTGCTGATGGTCAACACCGTCAAAACCGAGCTGAACGGCCAGACGCTGTTCATCCTCAAGTACCTGCGCGCCATGGATCGGACCGGCATGTCCATCGGCTATGCTTCAAAGGGCGCGCCGGACCCCGATGTTCGCGCGGCGCTGGAGGCGCTGGGCGTAAAGGTGTGGGTGCTGCCGCGCCGGCGCGGGCATCATCCGCTCAAATACCTGCACGCGCTCGTGGCGGCGGTGCGCCAGGGGAAGTATGACATCGTACACGTCCACGGCAACAGCGGCAGCGTGGCGCTGGATCTGATCGCGGCGCGGCTGGGCGGCGCGAGGGTGCGCATCACCCACAGCCACAACACCACCACCGCCCATCCCCTGGCCAACCGACTGATGAAGCCGCTGATGCTGCTGAACGCCAACGAGCGCATGGCCTGCGGGCAGGAGGCCGGGCGCTGGATGTTCTCAGACAGGCCCTTCGAGGTCGTCCCCATCGCCACCGACCCGGACGAGTTTGCCTTCGATGCCGCGCGCCGGGAGGAGAAGCGCCGGGAATTGGGCGTCGCGCCCGGGGACATCCTGCTGACGCTGGTGGGTTTATTGACGCCGCAGAAAAACCACGCCTTCCTGCTGGAGGCCTTCGCCAAAGCCAGGGCGCTGAACCCGCGGCTGAAGCTGATGCTGGCGGGCGGCGGCGAGCTGCGGGACGCGCTGGAGCAGCAGGCGGCGCGGCTGGGACTGGGCGACTCCGTGACGTTCGCCGGAGCGGTTCGGGACGTGCCCGACCGCATGCGCGCGGCGGACAGGCTGGTGCTGCCCTCGCTGTACGAAGGCTTCCCCAACGTGCTGGTGGAAGCGCAGCTCTCGGGGCTTCCGGCGCTGGTGTCCGACAAGGTGACCCGGGACTGCGACATGACCGGCTTGCTCACCTATCTGCCCCTGGATCAGGACGCCTGGGCCCGGGCCATGGCCGAGGCCGAGCCCATCGACCGCCTGGCAGCCAGCCAGAGCGCCCGGGCGGCCATCGCCCGGCGCGGTTTTGACGTCCATATCGCCGCCGCCAACCTGCGAAAGCGCTATGAACAGATGCTGAACGGCGGACGTTAAGAATTGGAAACGGGGATTGACAAAGCGAAGGGATCGCTTTATAATTTACCCAATTAAAGCACTGACACACCGGAGGTACAACCCGTGAATCGCAGCGCGTACAGCTATTACTACTTTTACTTTATCGGCGTTCGCAGATAGAGAGCTTTGCTGTACACCTGAATCAAGCGCGGAACTTGTAACGGCCCTGCAGTAAAACTCACTGCGGGGCCGTTTCGTTTATCTCCCATCAATCGCCGACAGAAAGGAAGCATACCATGATTATTCTCCTCAAGGACAAGGTGAACGAAAAGCAGGTGAAAAACCTGACCAACTGGCTGGAGGGCATCGGCTTTGACCTGCACATCTCCAAGGGCCAGCACCAGACCATCATCGGCCTGATCGGCGACA
>CAMVBO010000094.1 GCA_947165745.1 uncultured Clostridia bacterium
AGGCGGAATACGCCCGGTGCGTGTTCGGTCTGGGCATGTTCCTGGCCAGCCACTTTTTCTCTGCCACGCCCTTTATGGAACGGGCGCTGATCTCCGCCTACACCCAGCGCCGGGATGCCAAGGGCGACATTGAGGACGCCTACATCTACTCCGTGATATTCGACCGTGAGGCGTTCGAGCGGCCCGGCTATCAGGCCGAGGAGCCGGAGGCTTTCCTCTGCCGCTTCAAAAACCGCATGAACAAGGCCGCCGACGGCACGCTCAAGAAGATCGTGCCCTATGGAGCCGAGGATATGTAAGACGGTCGGAACGCGTTTCTGTAGCGGCGCCTGCAGCGGCGGCCATCAGGCCGCCGCTGCAGGCGCTTCAAGCGACATGACCGTTGATACAGCTCCCTGTTGCTGAAATCCGCCAGAGAAAGCCGGAAACGGCGTCATAATATCGCTCCTGCCGGGGCTGCCCATGGGCAGCCCCGAGTTTTATCATCAGGGGGGATACACATGGCAACGGTTTACATCGGCGGCGCGTCCATCGACGAAAACGGAAAGGCCCACGGCGGCAAGGCCGGGAACCAGACGGGCAGGGAATTGAGAAAGCAGAAGTGGTACGCCCACAGCAAGGGCTGGCGGGCGTTCCGGGCGAAGGACCCCGGCGCGGCGGCAAGGATCGCGGCCTGCATGGCGGCGGCCATCGCCAACCGGCACATCGGCTACGACCAGTACCAGCGCAACACGCTGTATGCCGAGGCGGCCAAGCACGGCTTTGACGTGTCAAAGGTGACGAAGGACGTGGAGTGCGACTGCTCGGCGCTGGTGCGGGTCTGCTGCGCCTATGCCGGTATCACGGGCCTGCCCGCCGAATTCCGCACCACCAACGAGCCGGCCAATCTGATGAAGACCGGCGCGTTCGTGGAGCTGGCGGGGGAGCAGTACACCGGGCACAGCGACCGCCTGCGCGCGGGAGACATCCTCTGCACCGCCACCCAGGGCCACACCGTGGTGGTGCTGAACGACGGCGTGAAGGCCGACGGCGACGGGCAGATCGATCTGCTGGGCGCGCGCATCCTCAAAAAGGGCCGCATGGGCGCGGATGTGGCGCAGCTGCAGGCCGCACTGATTGCCCTGGGCTACGCCTGCGGCAGCTGGGGCGCAGACGGCGACTTCGGCGCCGCCACGGACAGGGCCCTGCGGGCGTTCCAGCGGGACCATGGCCTGGAGGCGGACGGCGCGTTCGGCCTGCTTTCGCTGGCGGCGCTGAAGGAGGCGAGGCCGGCATGATCGACGCGCGGCTGATACAGATCGCGGTGGCGCGGGCGGATGTCGCCCTCTGTGCCCTGGCGCGGCTGCCCTGGGGGCGGCTCGCGGCGGCAGGTCTGGGGATTTTTCTGAACTGGAGGTATGGGAAATGAGCTGGGACAAGCTGGTGAAGGCCCTGGCCGCGGCGGCGGGCGCGGTGGCGGGGTTGTTTGGAGAGTGGAACACGATGCTGACGATCCTGGCCACAGCCATGGCGCTGGACTACGTCAGCGGACTGATCGTCGCCATCTGCGGCAGGTCGCCCAAGACCGAGGGCGGTCGGCTGTCCAGCAAGGCCGGGTTTGCCGGCATCGCCCGCAAGGCGCTGATGATGCTGCTGGTGGGCCTGGCGACGCTGATCGACCGGGCGTTGGGCAGCGAGACGATGGTGTTCCAGACCTCGCTGACCTTCTACTACATCGCCAACGAGGGCCTTTCGATCCTTGAAAACGCCGCCCTGCTGGACGTGCGCTTTCCGAAAAAGCTCTCCCGCGCGCTGGAGACCATGCGGGAGAGGGAGGATTCGGCAGATTAGGAATGAGGAATTAGGGATGAATGGCCGTAACGGCGGTGTTGCGCTATCCCCAAAGCCCTCCCCTTCAGGGGAGGGTGCCCCGCAGGGGCGGAAGAGGTCGTTCTTCCTCCGCAACAGGGACGACGATATGTCGTCCCTGTTGCGGCATTTGCCGCCGCCTTTCTTTCGACAGCACCCTGTGCCCCGGAGCCGTCCCCAAACACATTATTTCAAAATAACCTTCCATTAACGACGCGAAGCCCCCTGCGGTGCTAAAATATCCCCATACCAAAACCAAATTGAGATACGGGGAGGCACATTATGCAGCAGGACATGATCGTCATTCTGGATCTGGGCAGCAAGGAGAACACCCGCGTGGCCCGCGAGATTCGCGAGCTGGGCGTGTACACGGAGATTCATCCCCATGACATCACCAAAGAGCAGTTGGCCGCGCTGCCGAACGTGAAGGGCATTATCTTAAATGGCGGCGTCAACCGCGTGGTGGACGGCGTCGAGATTGACGCCAGCGAGGCGGTCTATGGCGCGGGCGTTCCGCTGATGGCGGTGGACCACAAGGCGCAGAAGGCCGACGTTTCGCTGGACGCCTGGCCCGAGGATGAGACGGAGCGCACGATGGCCCTCAAGCGGTTCGTGTTCGACGACTGTCACGCCATCGCCAACTGGAACATGGATAACTTCATCGCCGACCAGATCGAGCTGATCCGTCAGCAGGTGGGCGACAAGAAGGTGCTGCTGGCGCTGTCCGGCGGCGTGGATTCCTCCGTGGTGGCGGCGTTGCTGATCCGCGCCATCGGCAGCCAGCTGACCTGCGTGCATGTGAACCACGGCCTGCTGCGCAAGGGCGAGCCGGAGCAGGTGGTCAAGGTGTTCCGCGACCAGCTGGGCGCGAACCTGATCTATGTGGACGCGGTGGACCGCTTCCTGAACAAGTTGGAGGGCGTGGCCGACCCCGAGGCCAAGCGCAAGATCATCGGCGCGGAGTTCATCCGCGTGTTCGAGGAGGAGGCCCGCAAACTGGACGGCATCCAGTTCCTGGGCCAGGGCACCATCTATCCCGACATCGTGGAATCCGGCACCAAGACCGCCAAGATGGTGAAGTCCCACCACAACGTGGGCGGCCTGCCCGAGGATCTGCAGTTTGAACTGGTCGAGCCGCTGAAGATGCTGTTCAAGGACGAAGTGCGCGCCTGCGGCGTAGCCCTGGGCCTGCCGGACAGCATGGTCTATCGCCAGCCCTTCCCGGGCCCCGGCCTGGGCGTGCGCTGCCTGGGCGCCATCACCCGCGACCGCCTGGAAGCGCTGCGCGAGGCCGACGCCATCCTGCGCGACGAGTTCGACAAGGCCGGCCTGCGCGGCAAGGTTTGGCAGTACTTCACCGTCATCCCCGACTTCCGCTCCACCGGCGTGCGCGACAACGCCCGCTGCTTCGAGTGGCCCGTGATCCTGCGCGCCGTCAACACCGTCGACGCCATGACCGCCACCGTCGAACAGGTGGCCTGGCCCGTGCTGCTCAAGATCACCGACCGCATCCTCGCCGAGGTCAAGGGCGTCAATCGCGTGCTCTACGACCTCTCGCCGAAGCCCGTCGCTACCATCGAGTGGGAGTAGCGGTCAGAACGCCCGGAGGCCCTGAAAACACGGGGTTTTCAAGGCCTCCGAGGTCGACGTGACAACGTTTTGACAACACTTTTTGAGATTCGCATTACTCACTGAATGATCGAGGGATTATTCTGATTCTCAGAATCGTCCGCAGGTCGTTTGGACAAATCCAGAGCTAACTGATTTTTGTTGAAGTCAGCTGGCTCTTTTTGTTTGCCATTGATCACGATTAGCGAACGGGCCGCGAAGCGGCCGTTGCGTGGGTCGGCGGCATCCATAGATGATGCCGACAATCGGCCAAGGAGGATTTGCAGTATGCGAGTTATTCATCTACAGTTTATCTTTGAACGCTTCGACGAGCGCGTCGCTCAGAGCCTGCGAAGGCACCTTGATATAGTTCTGCGTTTCGTCGTGGGCGGGGTAGCTGTAGCGCCAGGTGTCGTAATCGTCCCGGCTCATATCGCCGTTGCGATACTTCGCGGAGACGTCCGCCCAGGCCGTCACCATGTCGGCGATCCGCGCCGCGTCCTTGCCCTTGCGCGGGTCGAAGCGGAAGGCGACGGTTCCTTCCTTGTTCTCAATCGTCAGGCCGTACAGATCTTCCAGCGCGAACAGCGTGTGCATCAGTCCGAGATAGCTGTCGATGTCCGGCACCCGCAGCGCCAGCGGCGAAACGTCCAGCGCGTCCGCCAGGGATTTCGTCAGCTCAGCCTTCGGAGTTCTCGTGCCGGATTCGTATTGTGCCATGCGGATGTCCGCGGTCTTTTCGGGGAAGCCAACCAGCGTCCCCAGGTACTTTTGCGTCATCCCCCGTAGGTTTCGGATAAAGCGGATTCTCTCGCCAATCGCCATGTCAATGACCTCGCTTTCTGCTGTATGAGTATATGATAGCAGAACGGCTAAGATGTGTCAACGTGAACAATAGCGAATATATTTAAGAATTAACATTAAATCATTTGACAGAAGCGAATATGTTTAGTATAATCGACATAAGCAACTAAGCATAATAGCTTAGTTGCTCTCGAGAAACAAGCATAATAAGAAATAAATGGAGAAGCCAAATGCAAAGAACAGCTTTTATGACAGTCGCGGAGGTAGCGGAGACCCTGGGAATCTCCAAATCCCACGCATACAAGATCGTCCACCGGCTCAATCAGGAGCTGAAGGACAAGGGATTCATCACCATCGCCGGGAGAATCAACCGACGGTACTTCAACGAGAAGGTATGTTACGGCGGATCAGACAGCAAATACGAACAGAAGGAGGCAGACTGAATGTCAGTTTATAAGGAAAGCAAGACGAACACCTGGAAGGTCTACTACCGCTACACCGACTGGCAGGGTGAGCGCAAACAGACCACCAAGCGCGGCTTTGCCACCAAGCGGGAGGCGCTAGCCTGGGAGCGTGAGCAGATGCACAAGACACAAAGCGACCTGGATATGACTTTCAAAAGCTTCGTGGAAGTCTACACCGCCGACGTGAAGAGCCGCATCAAGGAGAATACCTGGCACACCAAGGAGCACATCATCCGCACCAAGCTGCTGCCGTACTTCGGCAAGCGCAAGATTGCGGAAATCCAGCCAAAGGACATCCTGGCCTGGCAGAACGAGATGCTGAACAGCAGGGACAAGAACGGGAGGCCCTATTCGCCGGTGTACCTCAAGACGGTGCATACCCAGCTCAGCACGATATTCAACCATGCCTGCAAGTTCTACGGCCTGCGTGAGAATCCTGCGATGAAGGTGGGCAACATGGGGAAGGCGAAGAACCGCGAGATGCTGATCTGGACGCGGGAGGAGTACGAGAAGTTCTCATTCGCCGTCATGGATAAGCCGCTGTCCTTCTACGCTTTCGAGATGCTGTACTGGTGCGGCATCCGCGAGGGTGAGCTGCTAGCGCTGACGCCGGCGGATTTCAACTTTGACAGGAAGGTGGTCTCCATCACGAAATCGTACCAGCGGATCGACGGGAGGGACATCATCACCGATCCCAAAACGCCCAAGAGCGTGCGGGACATCACCATGCCGGATTTCCTGGCGGACGAGATAAAGGATTTCATCGGCCAGACGTACGGCATTGAGGACAATGACCGCCTGTTTCCAGTCACGAAGAGCTATCTCCAGCATGAGATGATCCGGGGCGCGGACGCGGCGGGCGTGAAGCGGATCCGCATCCATGATTTGCGCCATAGCCACATCAGCCTGCTGATCGACATGGGATATTCTCCAGTAGCGATAGCTGACAGGGTGGGGCACGAGAGCATCCACATCACGCTGAACTACGCGCACATGTTCCCGACGACGCAGACGGACATGGCAAGCAAGCTCAACAGTTTCAGAGGGGAGGTCGTTTGAAATGTCGGCCAAGAATCGAGACAATCACAACCGCTGGCGCAGTATTACGGTGGGGTTCCGGGTATCACCAGAAGAGAACGAGCAGATCAACGCGGCGGTGGCCCTGTCGGGTCTGCCGAAGCAGGAATACTGCTACCGGCGCTGCATGGAGCGGGAGATTGTCGTGCAGGGCAATCCGAAGGTGTATCGGGCGTTAAGGCTTCAACTCACAGCGGTGCTGGAGGAGCTGCGGCGTATCGAGGCCGGCGGCGAGGTCAGGGACGAGTTGCTGGAGACCATTCGGCTGATCAACACGACACTGAACGGGATGAAGGAGGGAAAAAGCGACGAGTAGATAATCACCACGCCCCGTCATCTGTGCCGTCGATGACGGGGTGTCTCATTCCTCGATTTTTGGCTTGGCGTCAATGTGGCGTCAACCACAGATTTTGAAGAAAACTGACGCCAAACTGGCGTCAACAGCGGTTCGACCCGAAGCTAAATATCGGGGTGCCTCTACATGACGGCACAGTGCGAAAACGGACCAAATTTGACGGCAATTGACAGCTTCTGGCATCAGTATAGCAGAAGATTGGTACCAAAACAAGAACAACAAGGCGGGATTTTTGAAGTTGGTGCTGATTCCCGTTAGAATCAGCACCATCCGATAGACAACCAGCACCAGAAAAGGCGAAAACGCCAGAAAGGAACAGAATATGAGTGAAAACAGAGTATTGATCCCGGAAGAAAAGGAGCTTCTTCAAGCCCGGCACCGGCTGGAAGAGGCGGAGGCTCGGCAGCGCGTGAGGGAGCGCAAAGCCCGAACGCGGAGGCTGATTCAGGAAGGAGCGATCCTGGAGAGCGTCGTTCCCTGGATTGCCAATATAGAGCTGGATGCGCTGAAACGCATCCTCGAAGGGAGGCTCAAGGATTTGTGACGTCAGACATATTCCCGAAGGGCGCACTTACTCACCACACGCCGTTGGCGAGTGGTGGTATCCCTCCCGTTGGTCGGGCCGTGCGCTCTCCGAGGGGAACGCGGCGTCTGCGGACGCCTTTCAGCCAATATCGCTGCGCGAGATTGGCTGGGC
>CAMVBO010000095.1 GCA_947165745.1 uncultured Clostridia bacterium
TCACTCGCTTTCTCTCTCGATTATACCATACCTCCTCGAATTAATCAGTAGCTACTTAGAGTGTGTTTCTAAAGTCCGGGATGTGCAGTTTCGAGCGTATCAGGCTGCATTTCAAGGCGATTTTCCGAAGGCTTACTGGCATCGAGCGCCCGGAAAACAGTCCAGCGGACTGTTTTCAGCGAGATGGGGCCGGCAGGCCCGTGGATGCAAGTCAAGGGAAACCAACGCAGAAATGCAGTTCAAGACGCCGAAAATGCATGTTCAGGATTTTAGAAACACACTCTAATCTCAAAGCTTCATTTCTTTTGCTGGGAATTCTATCGGTGACAGACTGATGGTTCCACCGTGCCTGCGCGTTCTCGGAGCTCGGCCACGCGGGCGGAAGGGCGGCGGCGTTCATGCATGCGACGCCGCGCGGCATCATGCCGGCCCGAAGCCCAGGACCCTGCGCATGCATCGGCGCTCCTTGACACAGCTCATGATGAACCAGTAGATCTGGCTTGTCAGGGACGCAATCCAAATGCCCCAGACGCCGCAGGACAGCGCCGATGTCAGCATGAAGGCCACTGCCGGATTGATGAACAGCACGCAGATCGTCGCCATGATCCTGGGCGATTTCACATCGCCCATGCCGCGCATGGCAGCGACATTGATGATGCGGATGATCTGCAGAAGCGTCAGCGCGGCCGCGACATAAGTATAGGAAATACCATGCGCGATGGCTTCAGCATCCCGGAAGAACTGGCTGTAAAATCTGTGCGCGCCAAGGATATAGACGGCGCTGAGCGCTATGGATACCACAGCGCCCACGATCTGGCTCAGGCGGACATAATCCTTGACCTCCCGGTATTGCCTGGCGCCCATTTTCTGTCCTGTCAGTGTTAACACCGCGGCCTGAAGGCCGTCGCCAAAGGAAAAAGAGTAACCGAGCAATATCATCGTGACGGAGTAGACCGCCGTCTGATCCGAGGGCAGGCCGGAAATGATGATACTGGAAATCAAAAAGCCGATGCGGGTGAAGAGGTTTTCGGCCACGGTGTTGCCCGCCTTCACGCGGACATTTTTCATGATATCGGGATCTCTCCTTGGGGTAAACAGGCCTTTGAGCGTCAAAAAACCCGACTGTGTGGACAGCAACACGATACTGGTGACGCAGGCAGCCGCCATGCCGCATACGGTGCCCAGCGCGTCTCCCAGCACGCCGAGCTTCGGGAAGCCACAGCGGCCTTCAATCAGCAGGTAGTTGGCGAAGATGTCCACCACGCCCATCACGATGCTGGAAATCAAGGTCAGGGGCGTCTTCCCGATGCCTATCAGGGCTGCGTTCAGCACGATGGACATGGCGTTGAACACCAGAAAGAACATGATAATGCGGAAGAAGCTGACGGACAAGCCGACAGTGTCCGGCTGGCGATTGCATATCGACATGATGGGCCTGGCCAGCAGGCCTGCGAGAATGCCGACGACAAGGGAGAGGATCACCGTGATCCGCAGGATCGTCTGGAAATAGGCGTTGGCCTCCTCCCTGTCATGGCGGCCCAGGGCCTGCGCCACGAAAACGGATACGGTTGTGCCCAAGGCGAAGAAGATCGACAAGATGATGAGCTTTGGCTGGGATGTGAACGAAACCGCGGAGACCGCGCCTTTCCCAAGGCCTGAAATCATCTTCGTGTCGATGGTGCTGATGATCACAGAAATGATGCTCTCAATCACAGCAGGGACTCCGATGACAATAATCTGCTTCAGCTTTGCCAACCTGCCGACCTTTTGGATGGGTTCTTCCATAGGGCTTCACGCCTCTCTGCTTCCGAATTGTTCAGCGATCCTGCTTGCAGCCGATCCTGTAGTTATCCAGCGTCAATGTATCGCATTCGGAATAGCGAAATCGGTTCATGATCGTCAGCTTCCGCGGCAATCTGCCAGTATCGGCATATTGTGGCTTCACGAGGACCTCCTCCTCAAACAACAGGTCGGGTTCCATCTCGCGCTCCTCCGCCCGGGTGAAGAGCTGCTCAATCCAATCGCCGGCGGACTCCCTGTAAATGCGGCGGCATTCTCTTTCTTCGTCGAACAGGTGGCATTCCCAGGGCATCTCGTCCCGGAGCGCCTTGCAGCCTTCAAAAATCAGCTCCCCATCCTTGATCGTGTAGGATTCAAAAACCAGCCTGTCCTGATAGAAGGCGAGGATATAGCCCTTTTTCGGCGCATTGATTTTAAGAAAGGAATCCATCGCTCTCCACCTCCAGTCCATCGAGATACCACCGGATCAGCTTATCGTCGGAAATAAATGGATCAAAGCGATCTCTTATGTCCCGAAGCAGCTCCAGGGGCGGTGCGTTTTCCGACTTTCCATCGCTTCGCGCATCCCTTTGATCGATCACGGCCAGGGACTTGACCCTTCGTTGCAGGATCATTTCGAGAACGCGGCGGATCAGATTCGTTGAAATGCTCGCGCTCCGAAAAGTCATGGGGTATTCGAGGCCGTATTTTTCGGGCGCCCTTTGCTCCGCCGCCCTGTAGTAGCCGTCCAGAGCGGGATAGGCCATGATCTCTCCGTAGCCATCCCGCGTGCGCTCACCGATAAAAGCGTGAAGCAGCGGAGCGATATCTATCGGCTGGCCATCCACGGTCTCAAGGCGCATCACGGAGCCCTTCGCAAGGCACCGGGACACCATGCCGTCCTGCTGCCACCGGGGATTTGGGCTGCAGTCCATGTAAACGCTCATGTATTTTCCCACGATTCGCAGCCTTCCGGGGGCGTTCAGAACGCGCTCAACCTCCTCCAGGAAGCCCTCCGCGCTCGTGTCCTGCATCCCCCTGCTATTGAGGATCAGCGCATGGGACAGGCAGCTTACATCAAAGCGCCTGGCAAGGCGTTCCGCCCTGATTTCCGCCGCTGCCAGCCGCTCGGCGCCGACGCGCACATCCCCAAAGCCCTCCCGGGTCAGGCTGCCCATCGTCATGTGCTTATGCGCCTTCAAAAACATCAGCAGCGCCTTGAGGTCGGAATCCGATCCGTAGATCACGCCCCTGAACATCTGTCCGCAGCTCAGCGCATCGACCATTTTGCCATCCCGCGAGGCGATTCGCTCCGTCTCCGGCTTTGTATAGATCGTAAGCCTGTTTTCGAAGCTCCGGGCATAGGCGTCGCCGACGCCGACATCCTGCTCGACCCTGCTCGGGTCCTTTCCGGGAGAGAGCCGATAATGGAGCCGCTTTTTATCCAGCTTGACCAGGGACATGCACAGCGGCAGCGGAAGCAGCCGCGCGCGCT
The DNA here is from genome assembly GCA_947165745.1 of uncultured Clostridia bacterium. The sequence goes on from CAMVBO010000095.1 coordinate 3,275, forward strand.
CCTCGCTGATATAGGCGTTTGAAAAGGTCATCCTCCGAAGCATGGCCTTCATGTCGTCATCGGCAAACGCTTCCAGCGCGTCCCGGAAAATCATGCCCGGCACATAGGTGATCGTGCTGGGGCCATCCTCGTAGGGGGCATGGATGCACAGCGGCGTGACGGGCATGACGCTGTATTCCAGCCTGTCATGGATCAACTCCTCGGAGGGCTGTTCCCATCGGGGCCCGCCCTGCGCCTCCTCGCACAGGCTGCACTCTACCTCCCCGGATATGTCCTCCATACATATTCCGATATGTCTGACAGACTGGAGGGCGCGCTCAAAGGCATCCCTGTCTTCGACTGCCTCCACTGCCGCGTAGAAATCCTGACCGGCCCTGAGATAGCGCATCCATTCCCCTGTTCGCGGGAGCCGCTTTTTATCGGTAAAGCAGGCGGTGATCAGCGGAACGATGTCGCTCCGAAGCCGCGCCAGCTTTTCCGCCTGCGCGGCTAATCCAAGATAGCCCTCGGGAAGCGCAAAGCCGACATGCCGCCCCCCGATGACCGACGCCGGCAACAGCCTGGCGATGGGAATGCGGGGGATACCTATCCGATCCACCGGAATATCGTAGCGGAAGCCTTCCGACAGCTTCATGTCGTTTTCAAAAGCGACGTTTCCGATCAGCCTGATTCGGATCTCAGCCATTCTGGCCTCCTTTCCCGGGACAGGCCGGGGCTTCCGGAATAAACGGCATTACCGTCAGCGCGTCATACCAGGTTGCGAAGGTGTTTTTGTTATCATCCCTGTAAAAGGGTGCGCCGAGCAAAGCCTCCAGATCGATCCCTTTCTCCTTCAAACGGTGCAGCTGCTCCATGTAAACGATCCTTTCGAGGCTGTAGCCTTCACCCAAACGAATCACTCTGCGCATACCGTATTCCCGTTTCAGGCGATGCAGCGCGCGTACGCGCTCCCGAAACCTTCCATAGGCCTATTCACAATCCCTCGCCGCCTCGTCCAGGCAGTAGGGCCGCAGCGCCAGGTTCACATTCGCGTCCGTCACAAAGGACTTCTCCCGGAGCAGATCCAGTTCCTGATAATAGGCGCTGTCGCAGATCTGAAAGTCAATCCAGTTGCCGGCAAGGCCATTCCTGAGGTTTTTTTCCAGCTTGGCCGTCTTTTTGGCGCTCTCACAGCATTTCTCAGCCATCGTAAAGGCTGTGTGGAAGTCGCTCTCCTCTGTCATGAAGCATATGCCGCCGCAGCAATACAGCGGGATGCGCTGCCCATCCACCTCTCCGATGGACGCATCTTTCAGGTTTCCGAAGAAAAAGTCCATGAACGGAAACGCCAGCTCCGCGTTGCACATGCAGTTGATGTCATCGCCATTGTTGTGGATGATCTGAAACTCATGGGCAAAGTCCGGGTCGTCGCGGCCCAGCTCCCCGTAGTATGCCCGCAGCTGAGCGACGGTCTTCTCCATGATGCCTTTATACTGATTGGCGATATTGCCGTTGAGCCGCCTGCGCGTGCGAATGCCCTTCTGGTAATCCGGCGTCTGTTGCAATATCCTTCCGATGGTGATGCCGAGGTTGTTGCCATCCACGTGAAGCACGGCCCTGTAGTCCTTTCCATCCGCGCCCCGCGTGGCGCGCAGCTCCTTCAGGCTGACGACCTCTCCCCGCTTCACAGCCTCCCGACGCCGTATGAGCGAGGCTCGAGAGATATAATCTCCCCGGCTTTGATCCCGACCGATCACCGGCTGGCCGGTGCGCGCTTCCCGGAGCACGACGGGCAGCGCGCCAAGGGGGTCGGACAGGATGGCCGAGGCCTTGACGTTGTTCAGCTTTTTGTAGAGTTCGAAGATATCGCGGCCAAGGTCTTCGGTCTTCGCCACAGCTGCCGCCGCCAGGTTCAGGGAATAGGCGTGATCGAGATAATACCTCGAAATCTTCCGAATGAGCTTCTGGGCAAGCCGCCCGGTCCTGGCCAGGAACATCGCGTTTCCCGCGGCGCAGATCATGAGCTGAAAAAGCACTTCGTCGTTCTCAAAATAAGGTATCGGCGCGTCCGGGTCCAGGGACAGATCGTATTCTTCCTTCCGCAGCGGCGGTTCGACGCTCTGAAGCGCAAACCGCATCCCGTCTTCGAGGATATGCGTCATGAGATCGCTCCCGCCCAGAGTGTCCACATAGGCGTTGGAACGGAACATGAATCTCTGTATCTGCCTTGTATCCAGGATACAAAGCACCTCTTTTTCCATCAGATGGCTGTCCATGGCCTTACCTCTTCATCTACAGATGTCTCTTCCCCAAAGGCACGACAGAAGCCGGAGCCTATGCTTCACTCCGGATCGAAATAACTGTATTTTCTGAATCGTTCAAACACAAACACCGCTCTCTTTTCCGTGGCGCCGTCCGCCCGGAGAGCCTCCTCCGTTTCCCGCCTGGAGCAGGCGCAGATCACGTTTTCGCCGTCCTTCAGAAGCTTGTCCACGAGCATAAAGAGAAAGGTAAACTCACCGGCCAGAAAGACCGCGTCCGCGCCCAGCGCCTCTATGCGCGCCGCGAAATCGCCGGCAAGCTTCCGGAGTCCGTCCTCATCCAGCCGGGGATCCACCTGGGGAAAGGGAATATCCAGTATCTCCCCATATACGCTCGCGGCCGCCCTCTGGGACGGGCCCCACAGGCGGCTGGGATGATTGCTGCAATTGATCAGCATGGCGTTCGCTCCCCGTCTATTTCCATTAGTTTTCCAATCGCCGTACCATGCGCGGCCTATGTCTGTCTCTAGAGTGTGTTTCTAAAGTCCGGGATGTGCAGTTTCGAGCGTATCAGGCTGCATTTCAAGGCGATTTTCCGAAGGCTTACTGGCATCGAGCGCCCGGAAAACAGTCCAGCGGACTGTTTTCAGCGAGATGGGGCCGGCAGGCCCGTGGATGCAAGTCAAGGAAAAGCAACACAGAAATGCAGCCAAATCCGCTGAAAATGCGCTTCGGGGATTTTAGAAACACACTCTAATGGGTTCGTATATCCTTCCCGGCGGTAAAGCCATACCGCCCGACCGCTTCCGCATTCAGATTGAGCACAAATGCTCCGAAATCGCGGATCATTCGGCAGGAAGCGCGGGAGGGCCGTATGGATACTTCCACCATTGGCGGGTCCGTGCAGACCGCTCCGGTCCATCCGGCGGTCATGATACTGCTCCTTCCGTCTTCCGTCCCGCTGCTCACCAGCAGCACCGGCACCGGATACAGCAGCGTCTTGAGGGCATACTCCACTTTTCCCATAGCAATCTCCCCTGCCCTATTCCGCAGCGTCGCGTTCCCGTTCACCTGCGATAATAGCACAGTTCCAACGTGATTACAAGCGTCTATGACTAAGCTTTATGTGGTCTTTTCTATGCACATGTGTTACAATATGTATGGCTTGCCTTAATCCTTATAGTCCAGCCATTTCAGGGCATGTTGAATGAACTTCTTTTCGCACTCTGTTCTCAGATTAGTCTATTCTGAGGCGAAAGGATTCCGAAGGAAAAGCTGGGCAAGAAGGCCCGCAAGCAGCTCGACAGCGAGCAGCGCA
>CAMVBO010000096.1 GCA_947165745.1 uncultured Clostridia bacterium
TAGCGGCAATCGCGGTGGCCATCGCGGTTGCCGTGGGTCTGTCTGTGTTTTTCGCGGCGGGGGCGCTGCTGCCGCCGGCGGAAAACGCGGCGTGGGTGCCGGTGCTCATCGCGGGCGCGGCGGCTCTGGCCGCCGGGCTCGTCGCCGTGCGCCTTCTGGTGGAAAAGCTGATGGCCCCGGCCTTTGAACCGGTGGCCAAATTGAAGGACGCGGCCGTGGCCATGTCCCAGGGCGATCTGGAGATCCGCGCCGACGAGACCGCGGGCGGCGAGTTGGGCGAGCTGGGCAAGGCGGTGAACAACCTGTCCGACCAGCTGTCCCGAAACATGTACACCCTGATCGTGGAGCGTAACCGGCTGCGCAACATGCTCAACGGCCTGTCCGAGGGCATCGTGGCCATCGATCGGGAGGGCAAGATCACCCACACCAACCCGGCCATCGAAAAATTCTTCACCCGGCGCAAGCTGGCGCTGCACCTGCCCGACCCGCGGATGAAGCTGATCGACGACAAAACCGTGTGGGAGGACTTCGACGCCGTGATCACCACCGGCGAGCCCTCCACCCGCAACCTGAATTCCAAGGACATGATCCTGCGGCTGACCATCACGCCCATCGTGGACGAGATTGGCAGCATCGCCGGCGCCGTGGGCCTGTTCTCCGACATTACCCAGATGGAGCGCCTGGAAAAGACCCGGCGGGACTACGTGTCCAACGTGTCCCACGAGCTGCGCACGCCGCTGACGGCCATGCGCGCGCTGATCGAGCCTTTGAAGGAGGGCATGGTCACCGAGGAGGCCGACCGCCAGCGCTATTACGAAATCATCCTGCGGGAGATATTGCGCCTGTCCCGGCTGATCAACGACCAGCTGGAGCTGTCCCGGCTGCAGAGCGGCACCCTGGCCATCCAAAAGAGTGTGATGGCCCTGGACGACGTGGTGTACGACGTATGCGACCGCTACGGCACCATTGCCGCCGAACACGGCCTGGAGTTGAAGGTGGAGACCGACTTCACCCAGTGCCCGCCGGTCTACGCCAACGCCGACCGGGTGGAGCAGATGCTGATCATCCTGGTGGACAACGCCATCAAGTACACCGAAAAGGGCTTCGTGTCCGTGTCCGCCGACTGGGACGACGAGCGCGTGGTGATCCACGTGAAGGACACCGGCATCGGCATCGAAGAGGTGGACCTGCCCTATGTGTTCGACCGGTTCTACAAGGTGGACAAGGCCCACAGCGGCAAGGGCAGCGGCCTCGGCCTGTCCATCGCCAAGGAGCTGCTCAAGCGCATGGACGAGGACATCTGGGTCACCAGCGAAAAGGGCGAGGGGACCGAGTTCTCCTTCACCGTGCACCTGCCGAACAAGGAAAATGAGGAATGAGGAATGGCGGTACAAATCCCTCCGGGATTTGAATTATTTGAAATCCGCAGGATTTCGACCACTATTCCTATTTCCTCATTATTATTGATTATCATCGTTAAAAGAGGTTAGCCTATGTCCCGACGTTCATTCCATCGCCGACGCCGCGCCCAGGGCGGCTGTCTTTCGTTTGCCATCGGCCTGCTGGTCGTGGCGGCGCTGGCGCTGGTTGCGGCGATCTTCATAACCCGGCGCATGGAGGCCAACCGGCCCGCACCCCGGCCCAGCGCCACGCCCGGCATGGAGGTCACCGCCGAGGCGACCCCCGGCTTTGGGCTTGAAATGGTGCTCACGGCGGACAGCTTTCAGGAGGAGGGCAAGCAGATTCCCGTGCTGACGCCCTCGCCCACCCCCACGCCGGAGCCGACCCCTTCCCCCGAGCCCACCTTCAACCCGGACGAGCCCTTCGCGCTGGTGCGGCCCCAGAGCATCGGCGAGGGTTTCCTGCCGGTGTTCAACAAGGCCAACACCCGGGAAAAGCGCATCGCCATCACCGTGGACGAGTGCACCGGCGCGGCCATCACCACGGAGTTCGCGAAGATGGCCTACAGGCACGGCGCGAAGCTGACGCTGTTCCCCAGCGGGGAAAACGCGCTGCTGCAGGACATGGGCGACGTGCTGAAAACCTGCCTGTACACCCTGGGCTATGAGATTGAGAACCGCTGCTTCAGCGGCGCGGCCAAGCTGTATCAGATGAACGACGCCATGATGGCGGCGGAGATCTGGAAGCAGGAGATCGCCGTGAGCTATGTGGTGGGCGAGCGCTATCACCCCCACTTCCTGCGGCTTTACGGCGGCGACGGCGAAAACGACGGCCGCACCCACGCCTATCTGATCCAGCAGGGCTACAAGGGCATCGCCCACTGGACCTTCAACGGCGGCACCATGGCCGAAGGCAAGATCGGCGGCAACCTGGCCCCCGGCAACATCTACTATTTTAAGACCACCAAGAACGACCTTCGCATGATGGAGCTGTTGATGGAAGAGGCGAAGGCCCAGGGCTACAGTATGGTGACGATGAACGAGCTGTTCGGCTACGAGGAAAACGCCTACGAGGACAACGTGAACGTGATGGCCGAGCAGATGCCGGAGCTGAAGAACCGGGACGTTCCCTACTACTTTATGAAGACCGGTGACTGCACCTGGGCCACCAATGTGCTGCAGCGCAGGCTGATCGAGCTGGGCTACCTGTCCGAGGGCAACGCCGACGGCGTGTTCGGCAGCACGACCGCCGCCGCCCTCAGCGCCTTCCAGGCCAAGCTGGGCCTGGCCGCCACCGGCGCCGCCGACATCATCACCCAGGAGAAGCTCTACGCCGACGACGCGCCGACGGTGGATGAGTAGAAGCGGACATGGGGGCTGTCTCAACAGGAGACAGCTCCTTTTGTATGGCCAGGATGCCATGCCGCCGAAAAACCGTTCTTCGGTTCCTTTCTCGAAACTGTTTCGGGAAAGGACCCGGAGAACGTATCTTTTTGGCGGCCTGCGTCGCTGTTCAGTGAAGCTTCGCGTTCGGCACCCTGCGCAAAAAGCAATTCCCCCTTGCAATTTCCGGGAATATCCGCTATACTCAGTAGGACGAAACCGTTTTAGATTCCCGCGAGGAGGTTATCCCATGTCCGTCACCATCAAGGATGTCGCGCGCTGCTGCGGCCTTTCCATATCCACCGTCAGCAAGGTCTTCAACGGCTATCCCGACATCAGCGAGGCCACGCGCCGCCAGGTGATGGACGCGGCCCGGGAGATCGGCTATCGCCCCAACGCCCTGGCCCGGGCGTTGAAGACGAACCGCAGCTACAACCTGGGCGTGCTGTTCGTGGACGACAACATCAGCGGTCTGACCCACCCGTTCTTTGCAGCGGTGCTCAACGCCTTCAAGGCCGAATCCGAGCGCCAGGGCTATGACATCACCTTCATCAACCACAACATCGGCACCATGGAAATGACCTACCTGGAGCACTGCCGCTATCGCAACGTGGACGGCGTGTGCCTGGCCTGCGTGGATTTCTATTCCCGGGAGGTGGCCGAGCTGGTGGAGAGCGGCATCCCCTGCGTCACCATCGACCACATGTTTCCCAACCACCCCTCCATCATTTCCGACAACCTGAACGGCATCCACATGCTGGTGGACCGGGCCGTGGCGCTGGGACACCGGCGCATCGCCTATATCCACGGCCAGCGCAACTCCCTGGTCACCGAAAACCGCATTCGGGGCTTCAAGCGGGCCATGGAGTATCACGCCCTGGCCATACCGGAGGGCTATGTGCGCCAGGGCCGCTATGACGACCCGGAGAGCATGAGGCCCCACATCGAGGCGCTGGTCAACCGGCCGGACCGGCCCACCTGCCTGCTGCTGCCCGACGATGCGGCCTACATCGGCACACTGGAGACCCTGCGGGAGATGGGCCTGCGGGTGCCCGAGGACATCTCCGTGGCCGGATATGACGGTGTGAGCGCCATGCAGGCGATCCGTCCCCGGCTCGCCACCGTGCGCCAGGACAGCGACGCCATGGGTCGCGAAGCCGCTAAGCGGCTGATCGACCACATCGTCCACCCCGCCTCCGCCAGCTGCGATCCCGTGCTCATCCCGTCCGAAATCATGGAAGGGGAATCGTTGGGAAGAAGCGCCTTGGTTTGACCAGGGCGCTTTCATATAGCACCCTTTCCCGGCGTTTCGCGTATGATACGGCGAACCCCATGAAAGGAGTTGCTGTCAATGGCAAACAACAATCGCTGCGGCTGCGGATCGCGCCGCAATAACAATAACGGCTATGGCTGCCTGAACAGTGTGGGCGGCCGGTATCGCTGGGACGATTACCCCTACTATCCCGGGCCCTGCCCGGACGTGAACGGCTGCTACGACAACGACGAGGAGGAGGACGACCGCCGCTGCCGCCGCCGCTGCCGCCGCCGGGGGCGCTGCGACTTCGGCCTGTTCATGGCCATGCTGCCCATGGCGGTGACCGCCAACGGCATCATTCCCCTGAGCAACAACAACTGCCTGATCGACAACGGCTTTCCGGTGAACAGCGGCCTGATTACCATTGAGGAAAGCGGCACCTACCTGGCCACCTACAACGTGCGCGTGCCCGAGGGCGCGGCCCTGGATTCCACCATCACCCTGAACGTGAACGATGCCAGCCAGTCCTCCGCCATAGCCGTGGCCGGCGGCACGGCGCCCGCGTCCACCTCGGCCCAGGCCATCTTCGAGGTGAACGACTACGCCACCGTCACCCTGCGGTCCTCCGAGGCCATCAACATCACCGAGACCTCGGCCCAGCCGCTGTTCACGCTGTCGCTGGTCAAGCTGAACTGACGCATAATAAACCCGAGGGGCGGCGGTTTGTCTGTTGGCGATGGTATGTCGCCGAATCCAGGGGCTTTAAGAACCCTATCCCCCGCTGCGCGGGTACTTCCCCACTTCGGTGGGGAAGCTTTTGGTTTGCTTAGAGCGTGTTTCTAAATTCCCCAAGATGCATTTTCGGCGCCTTGAACTGCATTTCTGCGTTGGTTTCCCTTGTCTTAGCGTTAGGAGGCTGTCTCTGCCTCCCTGCCGCAGCGGGGAGGTGGCCCGAAGGGCCGGTGGGGCGCCTGTCATGTCCTTTATGGAGCAAATGCCGCCGCGCCCCATTTCATTGACTTTTACGGGGTATTCTGATATACTTTATGCATCATATGTGGAAGTATGCCCATCGCCCGAAGACGATCGCGGCGGGGGCGCGTTCCCGGAGCCGATTGTTTTTTGTCGCACAGGCACCAAGGGGGTTTCAATATGCCGAATCGCTATAGCAGGCCGACGGTTTCCCGGGCGCGGCGGCGCGCCATGGGCCGCAGGCGGCTGATCGTTGGCGGCGCGCTGGCGGCGCTGGCCGTGGTGCTGCTGATGGTGCTGCTGATTCCCAAGGGCGGCGCGCCGGATCGCGCCGTGGAGGCGGTCGCTCCGGCGGACACTCCCCAGCCGACGGCCGCGCCCCTGCCCCTGGCGGAAGAAGCGGAGCCGCAGGTCGAATCTCAACCGGAGGCGCCCGCGGACACGCCCGTGCCCGCGCCCACGCCGGACCCCGGCTTGTCGGAGGAGGCGGCCCGCCGCGCGCTGACCCGGCCCACCCCCACGGCGGAGGGCTTCATTCCCGTGTTCTCCCAGGCCGAAACCGATGAAAAGATCATCGCCATCACCGTGGACGACTGCTTCCAGGCGGAGAACCTGCGGCAGATCGTCGACAAGGCCATCGAGTGCGGCGCGAAGCTGACCATCTTCCCCATCGGCAAAAACGTGATCCGCTCCCAGCAGAAGCAGATCCTGAAATACGCCTGGGAAAACGGCATGGAGCTGGAAAACCACACCATGACCCACAACGGCCTGTACAACAGCTCCGAGCAGGAGCTGACCCAGGAGATCTACATGCAGCAGATGTCCCTCAGCTACATCCTGGGCGTGGAATACCAGTGCCACTTCCTGCGGCCCAAGGGCGGCGACGCCCGCAAGGACCAGCGCTTGCAGATGTACGCCAAGCAGCTGGGCTATTACGGCATCGCCCATTGGAACGTGTCCGGCACGGCGGGCAAGACCGCCATCGCCAAGGGCCTGCAGCCCGGTTCGATCTACCTGTTCCACACCACGGACAAGGACCTCGAAAAGCTGCTGGCGTTCATCCCCTGGGCGAAGGAGCAGGGCTATCAGCTGGTCACGCTGAACGAGATGTTCGGCTATCCCGCCAACGAGACCAGCGCCCTGACCATCCCCATCGAACAGCATGTGATCCCGCCGCTTGAGCCCTATGAAATGGTGTACGTGCCGCTGAAGGAGACCACCTACTGCTGGGAGGCCTACCTGCTGCAGCAGAAGCTAATCGAGCTGGGCTACCTGGACGGCGAACCGGACGGCGTTTACGGTCCGGGCTGCGCCAAGGCCGTCGCCAAGTATCAGCAGGATCACGGCATGGCGGCCAACGGCGTGGCCGACGCCGACCTGGTGCGTTCGCTGTTGGAGGGCGGCGCCTCGAGCGCGCCCGGAAGCCCGCAGGCCGCGGGGGACGCGGAACCCGCCGAGGACCAGGACGCCGCGGCGGCGGAGGGCGAGAGCCTATGAGCCGCGTGGCGCGCTTCATGTACGTCAGCCCCGGCCGCTTCCAGGCGGACTGGGAGTACGCCTTTCCCGGCGCGGCGGTCCCGGGTTTTCCCGGGCTGCCCCGGCGGGCCACGGCGGGCTCCGCCGGCTATGACTTCTTCGCCCCGGCGGCGTTCAGCCTGGAACCGGGCGAGACCGTGAAGATCCCCACCGGTGTGCGCGCCCGCATCGAAGCGGGCTGGGTGCTGATGCTGTTTCCCCGCAGCGGGCTGGGTTTCAAATATCGCCTGCGGCTGGACAAC
>CAMVBO010000097.1 GCA_947165745.1 uncultured Clostridia bacterium
GGCCGCACACGGCGCACTTCTCCATGCACTTGCCCTCGACGCGGCGGTAGTCGTGCTCGACATAGCGCTCCGCGCCGCAGGTGGCGCACTTCTCCGTACAGGTGTCCGGCAGGCGCTGCCAGTCGTGGTCCTCCCATTTGATGCTGGTGGTGTCTCCGCAGACGGCGCACTTCAATTTGCACTGGCCGGGCACGCGCTCGAAGGTATGATGAGCGTCATGGCCGGGAACGTACCTCGCCTCCGCGCCGCAGCGCGAGCACACGTCGTAGCATTTTCCCGGGACGGTCTGATATTCGTGTTGAAGGACAAGACACCTCCCGCACTTGCAACGCCCGACGCATTCCTTGCCGTTGGGCGCGTAAGGGATGGGCTGCTTGTAGCTGTTTTCGATGTTTACGACGTATCTCGCCATGGTTCTTATCCTCCTGACAGGTGTGTTGCTGAACGGTATTCAACCCCAGAATTTGGACACGATGGCCCAGAAGGGGCGTATCCTGTGCTTCCGCGACAGGCGCAGGGCCAGGATCAGGTGGCGCATGAAGGGCGTCAGCGCGAACACGGCCGCCACGCCCATGCAGGCCTGCAGCGCTCCCGGCAGAAAGCGGGCCATGTCAATGGGATGAGGATTGGCGGGATTGATGATGGCTTTGATGATGGCTTCTATCGCCAGCACGAACCCCGCCGCCAGCAGCGTCAGCCCCGCGCCCAGCAGTGCCCCGTACAGGATGCTGCGTATGATGCGGCAGGGCATGCAGATGTGGGTCGTGCCCCGGGCAGCGCTGATGCGCTTGTTGCCCACGGCATAGGTGGTGTTCCGGCTTCGGCCCACCTCCCGCCCGTTTTCGTAGTAGACGGTGTCCGTGCCGGGGGTGAATTGGGCGATTTTGCCCCGAGCGTTTTTCCTCACGACATAGTCCCAGCAGGCGCAGCTTCTCTCCCTGCCGCAGACATCGCATACGGCCTGTTCGCGCCTCGCCATGTATGTAAGCCTCCTTTATGAAACGAGTCAAAGGGGTCTGTCTCCTTCTGAATCAGCGTCAATTCTTCAATCGTTGGAGATGTGTTTCGGGGATGGTTCTCTTGACACATATTCACAGGTCAGGATGTGCCGGGAGAACCGTCCCCGAAACACGCAGAGAAAGGGAACCGTCCCCTTGTCTCATTCGCCTATGACCACGTCGTATGCGTATTTCGTCAGTTGGTCCTCGCTCATAAAGGCGACGGACATCGGGATCTGTCCTTTGTAGGCAGTGGGGTCGTAATAAATCACCTGTACGTAGTAGCCAACCTCTCCGCCCGCGACGATTTCAGAGCCAAGTTCATTGTTCAGGGAAAAGTCGGCATCGCTCCAGCCCCGGCCATCGCCCCTCCAGCCGAAGCTTCCTTCATCGAACTGCATTTCACCGGTAAGCATTTCGGCTTCGATTTCATAGGTGACATTGCTGCGGCAGCTGTAGCCGAACACCACATACTGCTCTGTTTCATCGCTTTGCCGCGTCTTGTCATATCTGAAGACCATCGGATAGCCTGACGTATAAATGCGCCTGATCTGGTCCACCGACTTCACGCATTCGAGGGCATAGCTGCACTCCTTGGTGGTCAGGAACGGTTCGCCCAGCGCGAGATGGACCGTCAATGTCTCTTCGTCGCGCGCTTCCAGCACGGCGTTTTCCGGATAATAGATGTCCATGTCGCCGCCGACGCCGTGGTAAACGATCTCCATCTCCACAGCGTCGTCGCCCGCGAGGAAGCGCAGGTCGCCGTTCTCCTCCGTCGCGCTGTCCTTGAGCGCGTATCCCGCTTCGGCCATGGCCGCGCCCAGGGCCTGATAGGCGTTTTCGGACACGCTGTAATAATGATAGACGAGCCTTCCGTCGTCGTCCTTCCTGACGCTCTCATGGTCATACCAGCTCACCTGTTCCAGGCTGGGCATCACCACGGCCTCCGGCGCCTGCTCCTCTGGCGCGGGTTCGGATAGCGACGGCAGGATGGACTCGGCAAGGCAGGCTGTGGTCAGAAGCATGGCAAGTACAAGAGCAAATGAGATGATGGTACGCATTGATATTCCTCCTCATCATGTCGTTCAGTCGTTCGAAGTGCGATTCATGTGTGTCAAGAGAACCGTCCCCATGGTACACAGCCTGTCCCTGCCGACCCTGCGTCAATCCTTCAATCGGTCGAGCCAGGGGCTGGTCATCTGGTCGAAGAACACCTCGGGCTTCTGTTCGGACTGCCCGCGGGCGGCCTTCAGCCCCTTGATATCCCAGGCGGCCCGCACGATGAACATCGCGCCGAAGAACAGCAGGAAGAGGGCGCAGCCCAGGAACGTGAAATCCGAATTGCCGCCGCGCACCTGACGGACGTAGACCACGGCGCACAGCACGGCCAGCGCCGCCGCGCCGATGGCCAGCAGGATGAAGGCCGCGGCGCTGCTCTTGCGATAGCCCCACCTCTGCTCCGCGCCGCAGTGGGGACACTTCTTATACTTGTCCAGCATGGCGAAATTGCCCTTTTTCACCGCCCGCCGGTTGTACAGCACCTCGCCGCGCAATCGGGAAACCGCTTCCGCCTGATGCTGCTCGCGGGACTGGTCGCTAATGGCGAGTTTGTCGGCGTGGCGGGAGGACACCGTCGCCTCGTCCTTTCCGGCCAGCTCCGCCCTGCCGGTCACCTCCCTGCCGCACTTGCCGCAGGTGTAGCGATAGGGCACCTCCGCCATCGCGTAGAAGCTGAAGGTCTTGGTATACTCGTAATGGGCCATGGGATTGCCTCCTTTGAGTTTGGTCAAGCATTCGTTTGTTCAGGTTCGCATTGGCACAGGCCGTCAACGCTCTGTCGTCGGGTCGATCAGAAGTCGCTCCAGCTCTCCCAGTCGGAGCCCACGCCCTCGGCGTCGGGGTTGTCCTCCTGCACGTTCACGGTGATGGTGGAGCGATAGTTCCTTTCCAGCGCCACCTCCTGGGAGCCGTCGTCGAAGGTCATGATCTCGTACTGGCCCTCGGGTCGCTCGCCGAAGGCCTCCTCCTCGCCGTACCAGTTCTTCCCGACGCCGTCCTTGATGACGTAGGTGCCCGCGGGCAGCGAACAGGTGGCCTTGCCGGTGCCGCCGATGAACATCGTGCGGGCCAGCACGCCGCCCTCGGTATAGACCTTGACCAGCATCGCGGTGTCCGCGTCGGTGTTGAACTGCACGGCTAGCTCGGCGTTGCTGCCCTTGACCTCGGGGTTTTTGTACAGCACGCCGGTCTTGGGCCAGGGCTGGACGCAGGCCTCGGCGCGCGCCTGGCAGTCGCCCCACCCGCATTCTTCAAACAGGGCCTTCGCCGAGGCGTATTTCCCCCGGGCCGCCAGCGCGCAGGCGCGCGTGTAATCGTACTCGCCGGCGTCCATCTGGCCCATCAGCAGCGCGTCGGCGGTGTCGGGGTCGGCGGTGACGAGCAGCCGGGGCAGCAGCGCGGCATAGCCCGCCGCGTCCAGCGCTTCGGTCTGCTCCAATCCGAAGGCCGCCTGCACGGCGTTCAGCGCGGCGATGGTCTTGGGGCCGACGTTGCCGTCCACGGCGATGTCCTGGCCGAAGGCCACCAGCGTCTGCTGCACGCCCCTGGCGGCGTTGCCCTTGCTGCCCTTTTGGATCACCTCGCCGGCGAACAGCGCGTCATAAGTGGCGCGATAAGCATCGTCATTCAGCGCGGCCAGCACGTCGTCCACGGACGCCCCCCCGGAGGCCACGGGCGCGGGCGCTTCGGCAGGCTCCTCGGCAGGCGTCTCGGTGGCTTCCGGGGTGGGCTCCGGCGCGGATTCCTCTGTCGGCGTGGGCGTCGGTTCGGGCGTCGGGGCCTCAGTGGGTTCCGGGGTGGGCTCGGGCGTCGGCTCCGGCGTGGGCGCGGTGCGCGCGGCCTGAACCAGTTCAGCCAGCCGCTCCACCGCCCTTTCCTTGCGGTACTCGCCGCTGGCACCGGAGGACACGGGAATGCCGTTGATGGTCTGCACGGTGATGGTCTGGGGCGGCTGCACCGTCGCCACCTTCTCCTCATAGAGTTTGTCCGTCTCCAGATCGAACAGTGAAAGCCACGTATTCGTCTCGTTCGCCGCGCCGCCGCCGATGCCGCTGTACCAGCCCACCTGAGAATAGGTGGGATGGATGACCGCCGCCCAGCGGGCGGTCTCGAGGCTCGCCGCCCGGTATTCCCGGGAGAAAATCAGATCATAACTGTCTTCGGAATCCACGGTCAGCACCTGGCTGGGCGTGGCGCCCTCCCCGGAGGCGCTATAGATGGCAACGACCACATCCCCGGTACAGGCCGCTTCGTCGATAAAAGCGCCGCTCTCATTGATAGCCCGCACATGCAGCGCGTTCAGCGCCTCGATAGCCAGCTCCTCCGCCGTTGGCAGGGGCAGCTTCTCCCCGTCCGTCGGCAGGCCGTCCAGCGGATAGATCGCGCCGTCGCACAGCAGGTCCAGGTCCTCAAGGGCATAGAAGTTTTCGCAGTAGAACAGGATGTCGAACACCCGCGTCGCCTGGTCGTCGGGCGTCACCACCTGGAAGATGCGGCTGGCGCTGCCCTCGGATTCGGCATAAAGGCTCATCGCGGGCGCGATCTCGCCTTCGATCTGCTCCGGGGTCACATCCTCGCCGCCTTCCGCGACGGCGAAGCGCACAAGGTACACCTCGCCGTGGGCCGGGAAGGGATCGCTGGTGCTGGCGTTCAGCAGGTCCCAGCTCTCATAGGCATCGGTGAACAGCTGCGGCTCGAAGGCCAGGTCGCCGAGGCGCACGGGCTCGCCCGCCTCGGCCCGGACATAGGCGTCGCCCTCCGCCAGCGCCAGCGGGGCGCACAGCAGCGCAAGGGCCAACAGGATCGAAAAGAACTTTTTCATCTTGGAACCTCCTCATGCGTATGTGGGTAAAAGTTGAATCTCATGGCGCGTTTCGGAAAAAACCGGATCAATTCTCCAGCTTCACCGTCAGCGCCGGACGGACGCCCATGCGGTTGAGGTCAGCCGGGTAATAGTTCAGCTCACCGCTTGTGTAGAGCACGAGCGCGGCATGGTCGTCCGGGCCCGGAGAGCGCAGCCACCAGGCGGAGGCGGAATCGCTGGTCCCGGATGTGCATCGGGCCTCGGCGTACGCCGTCGCTTCAGGAATGGTGATGGTGTCGGCGAACGTCATCAGCTCCTTGTAGCTCAGCAGAAAGACCTTGTCCGTCGTGCTGCCGCCGCTCGCGGGCAGCCCCGGATAGCCGTCGGCCATGGTGTTGGCGTTGGTGGTATCGAAGATTCGCGCCTGCTCCTCCTCCGTAAACGCCGCGTTCAGGAAGGCATCGTTCAGCCAGCTTCGAAGCGAACAGCTTTCCCACGGCGCGGAGCCAAAGCCGTCGTTGAAATACTGCGCGTCCAGACAGTCGCGGCTCAGCAGCAGCGCGTGATTCCCAAAATGCGTCAGTATAATCCACTCAATCGGCTCCGGGCCGTTGTCCGGGTCGTTGTCCTGTTCGTAATGGCCGAAGGTGACGACGCGGATCTCCTGCTCCTCACAGCAGGCGACGCACAGGCCCGCCACGGCCAGCGCACATGTCAACAGGATCGCAAGCAGCTTTTTCATAGTCCTACCTCCTCGCCGCGCGTCGGGTCTACGGGTTGTAGGTGAACTGGTATTCCCTGTCGCCCAGCGCGCTGCCGTCCAGCGTGAAAGTGAGGGCAGAGGCCTCGGTGCCCTCCGGCACGGTGTAGAACAGGGTCATGGTGTTGGCGGCATACTCGCTCGCCTTTTCGGGCCAGTAGCCCCAGACCTGATCGCCCGCGCCGCCGTCGAAGGTCAGCTTGCAGCCGTCGTTGATGCGGCTGTACATGGCCTTGCGGAAGTCGTCGCCCTTCGCGCCGTCGGCGGTGAAACCCTCGGCCAGCGTGGCGGTAAACACGATCTTGAAGATGGACTTGCCCTCGTAGTTGACCCGGACGCCGCCGTTCATGGGAATCGCGTCCACGAACTCAGCGGAGATGACCTTGCATTCGGCCTTGTGGGGGCCGCAGCCAGCCAGCACCAGCGCCAGCGCGAGAACGAAAATCATTGCAATCAGCTTTTTCACGGGATTGACCTCCTTTTGTTGTGTGTGATGGTTGGTTCATCGGATACTGATGCCGCGAAGGCCGCTGTTCAGCTCCTCCCAGGCGATGAAGCGGGGCTCGTTCTTCTCCAGGCCCTCCAACTCCTTGAGCAGTGCGGCGTTTTTCGCGTTGCCCCTGTTGACCAGCCGCTTGCCGATGAGGAAGCTGAGCGCCTCGCCGAGGACGATGCAACCGATCAGAGTGGAGATGACGTATGCGGTTCTGTTCGGATTGCTCAGGCGATCCAGCAAGGGATTGATGATGGCGCTGATTACGGGAATGGCAAGGATGACGCCGCCCCAGAAGCCGCATATGGCCATCCCGCAGCCGGTGCCGCGGTTTTCCTTCTTCCGCTGCTCATCGCTCCAGGATTGAGAAGCCGCGTAATTCCGCAGGGCGGGCGACCAGTGCTGCAACTTCTTGCAATGGGGGCACTTGCCGTCCTCTCCCGAAGGCACGGTGAACGACCCGGCGTCGAGCTTCGCCTGCATCTGGGCCACGGGGCCGGCCAGCTGCATCCGTGCCTGCTCCTCCATCGCCTTGGCCCCGGCGGCGGTGGTGGTCACCCAGGTGGTGGACTTGTGCATGCTGCCCACCTGGGTGGAGATGTAGTTCTTCTTCTCCACCGGCTGCTTGCAGTATTCGCAGGTGTAGCCCCA
>CAMVBO010000098.1 GCA_947165745.1 uncultured Clostridia bacterium
GCGCACCTTCTGCATGAATCCCCGGGGCATCGTGGTGAACGAGAACACCAACGGCATCGTCACCGTCAACGGCCACAGCTTTGAGGACGAGGGCCGCAAGACCGACAACACCAACTTCGCGCTGCTGGTGTCCAAGCACTTCTCCGAGCCCTTCCACGATTCCAACGGCTATGGCGAGAGCATCGTGCGCCTTTCCAACATGCTGGGCGGCGGGGCCATCGTCCAGCGCTTCGGCGATCTGGAGCGCGGCCGGCGCAGCACCCAGAAGCGCATCGACGAGGGCACGGTGAAGCCCACCCTGGCCGCCACCCCCGGCGATTTGAGCCTGGTGCTGCCCAAGCGCATCCTGGACGGCATCATCGAGATGATCTACGCCCTGGACAAGATCGCCCCCGGCACCGCCAACGACGACACGCTGCTCTACGGCGTGGAGGTGAAGTTCTACAACATGGAAGTGGAGCTGGACAGGCACCTGGAGACCTGTCACAAGGGGCTCTATGTCATCGGCGACGGCTCCGGTGTGACCCACTCCCTGAGCCACGCCTCCGCCAGCGGCGTGTATGTGGCCCGGGAGATCGCGGAGAAGGAGTAGTTTTCAATGGCAGGGGGCCGGATTGCCACGTCGCTTCGCTCCTCGCAATGACGTACTGCGTTGCGCACGCGCCGTGTCATTGCAAGGCCGCGGGCCGTGGCAATCCGGGTCCCCGGCTCCCCTGCAGGGGCGGACTTTCCGCCGCGGCATCGCCAGCCCCAGGCAAAGAAAAAAAGCTGCCATGCGGCAGCTTTTTTGCGTTTGTTTTTACCGGGGCAGCTTGTAGATCCCGGTGCCGGTGTACAGGCAGTCCGCGCCAAAGAGGGCGACGCCGTAGTCCAGCACGAAGTCCACGACCTGCGTGCCGTGCCAGTCCACCACGGCGTGCTTGCCGTCGGCGTTCTCCACGGACAGGAAGTAGCCGTCGGAATCGGTCAAACTGTTCTTGGTGTCCAGCTTGGTCACGCCCTCCAGCGGGGTGACGGTGCCGTCGGCCGCGATGATGGTCACGGCGCCGGTCATGTCGGTGGCGCCCAGGGTGCAGCCGAAGTAGTCCACGCTGTCCTTGGCGTACTGGATGGGGCAGGTCACGTTGCCCTCCAGGTCGACGAAGCCCAGCTTGCCGCCGTCTTCCACGCACACATAGCCGTTGTTGATGGGGTTCTTGTCGCCCCAGGTGTAGACGCGCTCGTGCTCGGCGGGCACGGCCAGCTTCTTCTCTTCCAGGTCGAACAGGCCTTCGTAGGTCTTGCCGTCCTCTTTGTTCACGGAGACCTTCACATAGCGGCCCGCGATCAGGCTGGAGGAGCAGGAGCTGAAGCTGGGCTCGCAGACCACTTCGCCATGGGGATCCAGAATGCCGGTCAGGCGGGTCTGGTCGTCATAATAGGCGGTGTAGCCGTTGGCGATGTTGCTCAGGCGGCCGTAGTCCACGTCGGACAGCTTTTCGCCGTTCACGGCGCAGTACAGCGCATTGGCGGACAGCGCGTCGTCGCTCTTCACGATCAGCTCCGCGTCGTACATGCTGGTCAGCAGGGTGTCCACGGTGTTGAACTCGGTGTCATACACGGTGATGCCATCGTTCTTGTCCTGCACGATCAGCAGGCCGCCGATGCCGGCTTCACGGGCGCGGCTGAACTGCTTGCGATCCAGGGAGCCCACCAGCTTCTTCTCCGGCAGGTAGAACACGTCGTTGCGCACGATGGCGGCGTAGTCGAACTCGCCGAAGATCACGTTGTAGTCGGAGCCGTCCTTGTCGTTGGTGCCTTCCAGCACCACGCCGATGGCCCAGTTGGGGCTGATGACGTTGAAATCGCTGTACTCATAGGGCGTCAGGACTTCGCCGGCGGTGTTGATCAGCGCGGAGTGGTTGAAGCCGCCCTCGTTGGTGGCGACGTAGTAGCCCTCGCTCGCATAGGACAGGTCGCCGAACTGCGCCTCGGCCAGCACGTTGCCTTCGCGGTCCACCAGGCCGTCCAGACGATCCTTGGTGAAGATGAACGCGCCGGACTTCTCCGAACCGGTGTTGGACATGCTTTCCGCTTCAAACAGCGGGCCGGAGATTTCCGCCAGCGCCGCGCTCGCCAGCAGCATCAGAGTCGCCAGAACCAGTGCCAGAATACGCTTTGTCATGGGTATGACTTCCTTTCATAGCTTGATGCTTCTATTATACGAAATCGTTGTAGCCAAAGTCAACGAAAAGTATGTAATTTCGCAAGGGGTGATGAAGATTTGACGCGTCTGCGCGCGGGCAAAGGGCCGTCGGCCCGGCCGATCGCGCGTCAGATCCACACGCCCCCTGCCGCTTCACGGCCCTCCGTCAATACTTCAGCACCTTCGGCGCGCCCCAGGCGGCCACCTTGTAGATGGGGTTCTCCAGCCGCTTCTTCACGTCGTCCAGCTTTTCCCGGATGGGGATGTGCTGGGGGCAGTGCTGCTCGCACTTGCCGCACTTCACGCACAGCCCGGCGTTGCTGCGGGTCTTGCGCAGGGTGGTGCACATGATGTACTCCCGCATGCCGTTCACCAGCCCGTCGGCATAGCTGGCGTTGTAGGCGGCGAAGCAGGTGGGGATGTCCACGCCCCGGGGACAGGGCTGGCAGTAGCCGCAGCCGGTGCAGCCCACCTTCGTGGTTTTGTGGATGGCGTCGAGGGCCCCTTCGTAGAGCCCCAGCTCCGCCTCCGTGAGCCGGTTCGGCAGGGCTTCGTCGGCGATGCGGCAGTTTTCCTCCACCTGGCTGACATCGTTCATGCCGGACAGCACCACGGTCACCTCCGGGTGGTTCCACACCCACCGCAGGCCCCAGTCCGCGGGGCTGCGCTTCGGCTCGGCGCCCTCAAACACCTTCTTTGCCGCGCCGGGCAGTCCGCCCGCCAGCCTGCCGCCGCGCAGCGGCTCCATGATGATCACCGGCAGGCCCTTCGCCGCGGCGTATTCCAGGCCCTCCACGCCCGCCTGGCTGCGCTCGTCCATGTAGTTGAACTGGATCTGGCAGAAATCCCAATCCCAGGCGTCCACCAGGGCCTTGAATTGCAGCGTGCCGCCGTGGAACGAGAATCCCGCGTTGCGGATGGCGCCGCTGGCCTTCTTTTCTGCCAGCCATTGGGGCACGCCCAGCTGGCCCAGCCGCGCCCAGCTGCCCTCGTCGTTCAGCATGTGCATCAAGTAGTAATCCACGTGATCGGTGCCCAGCCGCGCAAGCTCCTCAGCGAAGAAGCGCTCGGCGTCCCCGGGCTTCTTCACCAGGTACTGGGGCAGCTTGGTGGCGATATTGATCCGATCCCGGCAGCCGTACTCCCGCATGAAGTTCCCCAGGCATACCTCGCTGCCGGCGTAGGCATAGGCGGTGTCGAAGTAGTTGACGCCCAGGTCCAGCGCCAGCTTCATCTCCCGATTGGCCTTTTCCTGGTCGATGCCGGTGCCGCGCTTGGTGAAGCGCATGCAGCCGAAGCCCAGCGCGGAGAGGGAGTCGCCGTTTTTCGGATTGACGCGATATTGCATGGGGAATCTCCTTTCCATGGTCGGGGGTTAGCTCGTCGCTGTCATTATAGGGCAAACGGTGGCGGATTGCAAGCCTGCAAGTTTTGTCTCTTATTCGGACGGAAAATGTCCCGAATCGGAAAAGATGTGCAATTATCGTCAAAATGAGTTTCGGGATACCCCTTGCAAAGAAACGACACTTATGTTAATATAAGGTAGTGAATCTTTAAGAATGGGACGGCTGTCGACTACGACGAGGGTTTCAATTCGCGCGGAAAGGGGGGCCGATGATGAAGGCAGATTGGCTGAATCTTCAAAGCCAGGGCGGCGATTATCAGACGGTTTTGGATCGCCTGAACGGCTCGCCCTTTGACGAGCTGGTGGAGATCGACCTCTATAACAACCGCTGCCGCAACATCTATCACGTCGAAGGCAAGTACTTCGTGCCCTTCCTGGAGGGCGAGTGGACCAAGCTCTATCGCTATGCCGCCGAGCACATGCTGCATCCCTCGGATCGGGGCAGCTATTCCGCGCTGATGGACCCGGACAAGCTGCAATCCCGGCTGGAGCGCAGCGAAAACCCCGGCATCCTGGACGCCGAGTTCCGCTATCGCAGCGTGGAAGGCGGCTGGATCTGGACCCGGCAGGTGATGATCTCCGGCGCCCAGAACGGCTTGCAGGAGGGCGTGGTCTACTGCTATATCTTCGATATCTCCATCCAGAAGCAGCGCGCCCAGGGCCGCGTGACGGCGGCGAACACCATGTCCGCCATCGCCCGGCGCGACGACATGACGGGCCTGCTGCTGGATCGGGAGTTCTTTACCCTGGCCCAGAAGAAGCTGCCCACGCTGGCGGGTCAGTGGTGCGTCGCCGCCGTGGACATCGAAAACTTCAAGCTGTTCTGCGACTGGCACGGCCAGCAGGTGGGCCACTTCCTGTTGGCGGCGGTGGGCGAGACCCTGCAGCGCGTGGAACAGGAGACCGGCGGCCTGGCGGGCTATCGCGGCCAGGACGACTTCGCGCTGCTGGTGCCTTATGACATCCAGCGTCTGAACGCCCTGTACGAGGAGCTGCGCGCGATGATCGTCTCTCAGGGCGATTCCGTGGGCTTCCAGCCCATCTTCGGCATCTGTATGATCGAGGGCCCCGGCGACGACATCATGGACGCGTACAATCACGCCGCGCTGACCGCCGAACAGATCAAGGGCGATTTCCGCAACCGCATCCGGGTGTACAATCCGGCTACCTATAAAAAGAACACCGAGGAATACAAGATTTTGTCCGAATTCCAGCACAGCCTGGAGGGCGGCGAGCTGTTCTTCTGTCTGCAGCCCCAGTGCCGCGTGTCCACGGGCCACGTGGTGGGGGCCGAGGCGCTGGCCCGCTGGCGCACCAAGGACGGGCGGATGATCCCGCCGGCCCGGTTCGTGCCCATCCTGGAAAAGTACAGCATGGTCACCAACCTGGACAAGTTCATTTGGGAGAGCGTGTGCAAGTGGCTGCGCAAGTGGCTGGACGAGGGCCACGTGGCGGTGCCGATTTCGGTGAACGTCAGCCAGATCGACATCTTCACCGTGGATGTGCCCGCCCACTTCAACATGCTGTTGGAGAAATACCACCTGCCGGCGAATCTGCTGAAGATCGAGATCACCGAGTCCGCCTACGTGGAGGACACCGCCGTGGTGCGCGAGACGGCCCGCCGCCTGCGCGCCGCCGGCTTCCTGGTGCTGATGGACGATTTCGGCAGCGGCTATTCCTCGTTGAACATGCTGCGCAGCTTGAACGTGGACGTCATCAAGCTGGACGCCCAGTTCCTGCACATCAGCGAAAACGAGTCCCGCAAGGGCATCAACATCCTGGAATCCATCATCAGCATGGCCAAGAGCATGACCATCCCGGTGATCGTCGAGGGCGTGGAGACGTCGGAGCAGATCAATTTCCTGGCGGACCTGGGCTGCCGATACATGCAGGGCTACTACTTCTATCGCCCCATGCCGGTGGAGGAGTTTGAGAACCTGATCCGCGACGGCAAGAAGGTGGACCTGAACGGCTTTGAGTTCAAGGCCAACGAGCAGATTCACACCCGGGAACTCCTGGATGTCAACGTGTTCAATGACGCCATGCTGAACAACATCCTGGGCCCGGTGGCCATCTACCGCTGGAAGGACGACAACGTGGACATCATCCGCTTCAACCAGCAGTTCTATCAGATGGTGGGCCTGGAGCTGCACCAGCTGAACGGCCGGCTGGAGCATATGCAGGAATACCTGTATCCCGACGACCGGGAAAAGCTGTTTGAGATGATGCGCCGCGCCGCCCACGACCGGCTGAACGGCGCCCAAGGCGTGCTGCGGGTATACAAGCCCAACGGCGCCTTGGTATGGATTTCCCTGCAGCTGTACCGGATGGAGGAGAATGAACAGGGCGTCAACTTCTACGGCTCCGCCGAGGACGTCACCGAGATGCAATATGTCAACGAGGATCTGCCCGGCGGCTACTACCGCGTCGCCGCCGACGGAAGGGGCACGTTCCTCTACATCAGCAAGGGCTTTTCAGAACTGGTTGGCTACACCGCCGACGAGATTCGCGAGGAGTTCGACAATTGCGTGATGAATATGGTCCATCCCGACGACGTGGAGGCGGTTCGGGCCGGGGCTTCGAGCATCCGCTCCGGCAAGGAGAACGCCGGCAAGCCCATCCGCCTCAAGCGCAAGGGCGCCGGCTGGGTCTCCGTGGTGATCAGGAGTCGGCTGACCGACCTGAACAGACAGCTGTGCTTCCAGACTGTGGCCATCGACGTGACGGACATGGTGAAGTTGCGCAACCAGATGCGGCTGTTGAGCAAGTTCTCTTCGGACGATGTGGTGTTCGTTCGCCGCAAGGGCGGCAGCTTCAAGTATCGCGTGGTGGTGCACGGCCTGGAGGAAAAGCTGGGCATGTCCGCCAAGGAATTTGAAAAGGTGCTGAACGACGGCGAAATCCATCGTCAGTTGAGCGCCGATGAGAGCGAGCGCCTGCGCGAGCTCACCGCGCGCGCGCTGGAGGATAAGAAGCCGGTGGAGTTTGACTTTACCCTGCCGACCGCCTCGGGCGAGCGCGTCAAATTGCATATGAAGACGGATTACGTCACCGACGACTCCAGCAAGGTGGAATTCATCTGCATCTTCCGCGAGGCGTGAGGAAAGGGGGCTGCTCATGATGAGCAGCCCC
>CAMVBO010000099.1 GCA_947165745.1 uncultured Clostridia bacterium
AATAAAGCTGAATACTGCTTCCATGCCGTCGAAAGCATCCTGACGGAGAAATATCATCGGGAAGGTGATCCCGCGTCGCTTTCCTTTGCCTCTGGCGAACTTGCCCGCCGTGAACGGTATAAGTATAATGTTGCCGAACAGGGGAAGGACATCATGCAAGCCATCCCCTGGGGTGAACCGGGCATAGAGGATAGCAAAGCTGTCTTTCAAGCCGCGGGCAACGCCCTCCGCGTCATACCAGAAGGGTGAACCTTGTGGACTGGCGGGACGTGGATTACATATGGGATATGAAAGCCACTCGACCCTTTACAAGGGCGCTTCACAAACTGTACGCCACAGACGATGAAAAAGGCGCTTTTGAGGCGCTGAGCAAAGCGGTTGGAGGCCGTTTCGCGTTTATATCCTACTTCTTTTTTCTGAAGAATCCGGAGCGATATGCGGTCATGCGGCCGCAATGGTTCGCAAAGCAGCTGCTCAAGCTCGGCGCACCGACAACCTGTACCGACCGGTGTACCTGGGAAAACTATCAGCTGTACATGGCGATACTGCGGGAAGTCCGGGACTTCCTTCAGGAAAGAATCCCTGAGCCGGTCACTTTGATCGACGCGCACTCGTTTGTCTTTTCATTGTACCTGGTAGACGAATACAAGATCGCCGTTAGGGAAGAGGGCGACGTCGAGACGAACGATCTGGAAACCCGCGTTATTGTGGCTGGTACAGAAGGAAAACGCATCGCTTATTACACAACCAAATACGAGCGCAAGCCGCAATACCGAAAGGAAGCCATTCGCATTCATGGCTGCAGGTGTGCCGTCTGTGGCTTTGACTTTGAAAAGACATATGGCGACCTTGGCAAGGGCTTCATAGAGGTACATCATATCGTGCCTCTGTACAGTCTGGAAGAAGAGACTGTGCCAAATCCAGCGACTGATATGGTATGTCTGTGCCCGAATTGCCACAGGATGATTCATCGAAAGAAAGATGGAATCATGACCGTTGAAGAATTGAAGCGTGTTGTTGAAAGCAGGAACCATTGATGCGCCACTATCTTTGTGAATGTATGGCATGCCATACCCGGCAACAATACGCCTTTGATGAACCGTATCCAGACATCGGTGATTCATTCCCCAGACCATGTAATCAATGCGGCGAGATAACACCGCACAGCCGTGTTCTCACCAGAAAAGCAATGGCAGATCTGCGGGCAGCGGAAGAGGAAGCCACCCTGCGTCAAGAAATTGTCGAAAAGTGTGAACGGATGGGTTTTGCGTGTCGTTTCGTTTACGAGTCTGTGGTCATCTTAACGCCTGTTTCATCCTGGCAGTTTGATTACCACAGGCGTTTGAAAACCCTTCGCCATGAGAGTACTATCAAGGTGAATTTCAAAACGGGCGATCCTGCCTTCACCCATGAGCAATTCCGCGACAGGAAAATGAGCAACGATGAGGTGATTGATTACATCGCCGCGCACGATGCTTGGAGGGCAAAACAGTGAAGCACCCATTTAACCGCATGACAGAAGAAGAGAAGCTCTCCGCCTTCCGGGTAATGCTCCGAAACGCCGCCTCCGCAGTTTTCCTCGGCGGGGCGGGTGTGTCCACGGAGAGCGGCATCCCGGACTTTCGCAGTAAGGATGGACTGTATCATAAGACCGAAAAGCGTTTCGCCAGCTATCAGCCGGAATACCTTTTGAGCTATGAATGCCTGCGCAACGAGCCGGACGTGTTCTTTGACTACTACCGCAGTCATCTGGACGCAAGGTCTGTAGAACCCAATGCGGCGCATAAGATTCTGGCCCAGTGGGAGAAGGACGGCAAGCTGGCCGGCGTCGTCACCCAGAATATCGACGGGCTTCACCAGAAGGCCGGAAGCGTGAATGTTCAGGAAATCCACGGGACGACCTGGCGCAACCACTGTACCATCTGTAACGTCGCTTATGGCGTGGATTTCATCTTTGAGAGCACCGGCAAGCCACGCTGCCCGAAGTGCGGTGGCATGGTACGTCCAGATGTCACCCTCTACGGTGAATTCCTGCCGAAGGAAGCGCATGACAAGGCACAGAAGATGATCCGCGACGCCGACCTGCTGATCATCGGAGGGACGTCCCTTCAGGTCGGCTCTGCGGCAGGGCTGGCAAGGCAGTTCTGCGGAGGTCGCCTGGTGATCATCAACAAGAGCAAAACACTGATGGACGGGGAGGCCGACCTCGTCTTCCACGATAGCATCGGGAAGATACTCTCGACGGTCAATTCTATGCAATGAGGTGCGAAATGAACGAAACTATACGACAGCTTTACGAACGCAAGTCAGTTCGCGTTTTCACCGATCAACCGATAGATGAGACGGATGTTCAGGCCATCCTACGCGCCGCGGCGATGGCTCCCACTGCCGGCAACCAGCAGCTCTATACCATCCTGCGCGTGACCGACCCGGCATTGCTTTCCCGGTTGGCAGAGTCCTGCGACCATCAGCCCTTCATCACGAAAGGGATGCTGGTGCTGGTCTTCTGCGCGGACTGCCTTAAATGGTACGACGCTTTCCGTGACGCCGGCTGCAAGCCCCGCAAGCCCGGCCCAGGCGATCTGCTGCTGGCCGTAGACGATGCTCTGATCGCTGCGCAGAACGCCGTCATCGCTGCGGAATCCCTCGGCATCGGCTCCTGCTACATCGGCGACATCATGGAAAACATGGAGACTCAGCGGGATATTCTTGGCTTGCCCGAGTACGTCTTCCCCGCTGCCCTGCTGGTGTTCGGCTATCCGACAGAGCAGCAGAAGGAGCGCAAAAAACCGGAGCGCCTGGATATTCAATATATCGTTCAGGAGAACCAATATCGGCGCAAAGACAGCGCTGAGCTGAGGGAAATGTTCTGGGGAAAGGCTGCTGATGGAGATTATGAATCGTGGATGCGTGCCTTCTGCCAACGGAAATACAACTCCGATTTCGCTAAGGAAATGAGCCGATCGGTGTCAAAATATCTGAAACAATATGAGTGAGGGCATGACAAGCCGCTAAAAAAGAATGTTAATTATTCGTTTAGCTGCATTCTCGTGAGATCAACAGAAACGAACGCTTACAAAAAAGGAGACACGAAAATCGCAAAAAGGAGACATGAAAATTTGAAAATGCCGTAATTACAAGGGGTTTGGCGTTCATAGAGCACGGTTCAAGTCCTGTTTCCCGCACCAAAGGGTTGCACAAAGTGCAGCCCTTTTCTTTGTGCAAATAGTCCTAAAAGCAGCCCTTTTCGGTGAATCTGGCGTGATCTCGGGCTGCTCTCACACCCTTCATTTTGGTGCTTAACATGGTCAGTTAACACAATCTTTCGATTTACGTCCAAACTCTCGTCCAACGTACTACCCCATCGCCAGAAAGTCCGAAACCTTTACAATGGCATCCGGGATTCTGCTTTCCTCTTGTTTGGCGTAAACCTTTATCCGAATGGTGGACACAGTATGTCGCTCGTCAGAAACCATCAACACCTTAGTAATGCAGAATTTGAACCACTGCAATTATCCATCATTGTCTGCCAATAGAAAAGCACTTATGTCAAGCCAATCCCCTTTCCCTGTCGTTCTTCGGGATATTATCCGTGCGCCAATGTCCTGCATAGTATGTGGCAAAATGCTTGAAAGGAGATAGACGCATGCATACATCTTGCGGTTTTAGAGTGTGTTTCTAAAATGAGACATGTGCAGTTTCGAGTGGATTGGGCTGCATTTCAAGGCGGTTTTCCGCAGGCTTAGTGGCATCGAGCGCCCGGAAAACAGTCCAGCGGACTGTTTTCAGCGAGATGGGGCCGGCAGGCCCGTGGATGCAAGTCAAGGGAAACCAACGCAGAAATGCAGTTCAAGGCGCCGAAAATGCATCTTGGGGAATTTAGAAACACACTCTAACCGTCACGCCTCTGGCCGGTGGGACAAGGTCTGTGTCGGCACACCTGACGATCATCCGGTTGCAATGATCAAACGAAGATCCTCGAAACAGGAATGTGCCAGCCTGCCATACAGATTCATACTCCTGTTGGGGTGTCGATCACCAATAACCTTGGTCTTCGACTTGACATTACCCTCTTCTGAGGATAGCAGGGCTTTTCGCTCCCGGAATGGGGGTTACAGGAAATCCTCGCGCATGGGGGTGAAGATGTCCAGCAGGGTGCCCGCCTCCAGGCAGAGGGTGCCGTGGGGAATGTTCGAGGGGAAGGCCAGGGTGTCGCCGGGGCCGACCTCCACGGGCTCGCCGTCCACGGTGAAGCGGAAGCGGCCGGACTTGACATAGGTATTCTGGAAGTGCGGGTGAGTGTGGACGCTGCCGACGCCGCCGGCCTCGAAGTTCACCTCGACGA
Source organism: uncultured Clostridia bacterium (assembly GCA_947165745.1). The sequence continues at coordinate 4,346 of CAMVBO010000099.1, forward strand.
TCATCAGCTGGTCGGTGTGGGCCAGCACGCGGCGGGAGACGCCGCCGCCCAGGTCGTTGAGCGGGGCGTCCTTGTGGAACACGACATTGGCTTTCATGGGATAACCTCCTGTATATTAAATGTTGCTGAGTCGGGGAAAAGCGGCACAGAAACGCAGCTTGACGGCCCGAAAATGCGCTTCAAGGATCTGGAAACACGCTCTATATTTCTTTCGCACTTTTTCGCCCGCCCAGGGCCAGGTTGGCCGCCGCGCACAGCACCAGCAGCACGATGGCGGCCAGTATGGCCAGCATGCCGCTGGAAAAGCCGTGGCTGTCCGCCAGCGCGCCCACCAGGGTGGGCATGGCGATGCCACCGGCGGAGCCGAAGGACAGCAGGATGCCCGTGGCCATGGGATAGGCGTTGGTGTAGGGCGCGGCGTCGGCATAGATCATCGGGCAGATGCCCGCCATGAAGAACCCCAGCCCCGCCACGCCCAGCGTGACCGACGGGATGGTCAGGGAAAACAGCACCGCCGCGAAACAGGCCGCCTCGCAGGCGGAGGCGATCAGCATCAGCTTCTTGGGAGACACGCGCCGCGACAGCCACGCGCAGGTCAGCCGGCCAACCAGAATCACGGCCCACAGCAGCGTGGCCATGGTCTGGCTGTAGGCGGAAATCGCTTGATCCAGTGCCTCGCCGGTGGCGCCGAAGCCCGCCCGCAGCGCGTCCTTGTTCTGGATGTAGCTGACCAGCCAGCCGTTGATGGCGTATTCCGAGCAGAGGTAGAACAGCATCATGCCCGCCAGCACCAGGAAGCCGGGGTCCCGCATGAAGCCGAAGCCGCCGGAGCGGTTCTTGCCGCCGGGGGCGGGCTTGTCGTTCGGCACGGTGACGCGGGTCAGGTTCAGCACCGAGGCCGCGCCACAGAGCACCACCAGGATCACGCCCGCGCGCCAGGAGATCAGGTTTTTCAGCAGCAAAAACAGCATCGGCGCGCTGATGGCACCCACGGCAAACACCGCGTGCAGCAGGTTCGAGGCGGCCGCGCTTCCGCCGGTGATGGCGTTGACGGTGCCGTTGTTGAAATTGGAGACGCTGCCCCGGCCCACGCCGGTGAGTATGAACGCGAAGAACAGCAGCCCCGGCGCGCCGTTCAGCGTGATCAGCAGCATGCCCAGGAACGCCAGCGCGGACAGGCAGATCACCGTGCGCTTGCGGCCGATGTAGACGCCCACCACGCCGCTTAAAAATCCGGCGGCCAGGTTGCCGATGGAGTGGGCCGAGAGCATCAGCCCTCCGGCGGTGTCGGTCAGGCCGTAGGCCGCCTTCATGTCCGGCAGCATGGAGCCCTGGGTGAGGGCGATCAGGCCATTGCAAAAAAACGCATAAAAGCAGGCATACAGCAGCGTGCGCCGGGTCTTGTCCAGGTCTTTGATGAATGAGAACATAATGTCGATCCTTTCAGCGGTCCTTTATACCCCTCGCTCCGTCCAGGATGCCGGTGAAACGCTGTCATCCTTGGCGGAAAAGCCTCTACAGCCGCTTGGCCTTTTCGGCCATGTGCTTTTCGATGTAGGCCCACAGCTCCTCCGGCTCGCAGTCCGCCTGGCCGTCCGGCAGCAGGAACGCGCGCACGGGCGTGATGTAGAGGTAGATGCAGTCCCTGGCCCGGAACGCCTGCTGCGCGTCCTTCCAGGCCACGTCCAGCTGGCCCTCGTCCTTCTGGTTGTTGGTCACGTGGATGCCGTCGAAGTTCAGCTTCACGGTATACACCCGGCGGGGCGGCTTCAGCTGGTGCCGCTCCACCTGCAGGTTCACCTGGGAGAAGAAGCTGCCGAAGTAGACCAGCGGCAGGCCCACGCCCACCACCATAAGCACCGCGGCAATCATCCCGGCCTCCTGCTTGCGGGAGAGCAGCGCCACGATGGCGAAGGCGATCAGAATCAGCGCGAACACCACCGGCCGCACCCAGCGCTTGCGCAGGCGCAGCATGTCAAACCGGCAAAAGCGCCGGAAGGTCTTGGCGTCCAGCTTTACGGGGATGGTGTATTCCGTTCTCATAGGATATCCTCCAATGCAATCATGCGGGCTTTTCTCCCCTCCGCTTCACGGCCCTGGCTCGTCGCAGGCCGCGGCGGAAAGGAAACCTACCTATAATATATTGCCGCCCCTCGCCGGCTCCAGCTTCACGCCGTTCTGGACCCGGGCGGCGCAGTCGCTGGGGCTGAGGCCATAGGTCTGGCGAAAGGCGCGATAGAACGCGCTGTAGTCGGAAAAGCCGCACTCGTGGCAGCTCTCGGTGATGCCCGCGCCGTGGCTGATCATGGTGTAGGCCGCGTCCAGCCGCTTGCGCCGGATGCACTCCGCCGGGGTCATGCCGGTG
>CAMVBO010000100.1 GCA_947165745.1 uncultured Clostridia bacterium
GGACGAGGCCGGCTTCATCACCGGCGAGAACATCTGCGCCGACGGCGGAATGACGCGGCTGATGATCTATCACGGCGAGCACGGCTGGCGCTATGATCCCGCGAATGCCGGCGAATGAACGGCTTCGCGGTCGCTTTCTTTAGAAGTATATTATAATTCCCGACCATTTATTGACGGGGTCGGTCAATGATGTTATACTCAACCCGTATCCCACCCGCGAAGCGCGGCCCTGAGAAGGTATGAAGGAGGAAGATCCCATGCTCGATCCCACGATTTACAAGGACTGGCAAATCGCCGAGGAGGCGGAAAAGACGCTGCCCTCCGTGGACTGGTTCCGCGAAAAGCTGGGCCTGCTGCCCGAGGAGATCATTCCCTACGGCAAGACCCCGAAGCTGGACTTCATCAAAATCATGGATCGCCTGAAGGACAAGCCCGACGGCAAGTTCATCGAGGTCACCGCCATCACGCCCACGCCCCTGGGCGAGGGCAAGAGCACTGTGTCCCTGGGCCTGATCGAAGGCCTGGCGAAGATCGGCAAGAACGTGGGCGGCGCGCTGCGTCAGCCCTCCGGCGGCCCCACCATGAATGTGAAGGGCACCGCCGCCGGCGGCGGCAACGCACTGCTGATGCCCATGACGGAGTTCTCCCTGGGCCTCACCGGCGACATCAACGACATTATGAACGCCCACAACCTGGCCATGGTGGCGCTGAACGCCCGCATGCAGCACGAGCGCAACTACTCCGACGAGGAGATGGCCAGGCACAACATGGGCCGCAGGCTGGACATCGACCCCAAGCGCATCGAGATGGGCTGGGTGCTGGATTTCTGCGCCCAGGGCCTCAGGAACATCATCATGGGTATCGGCGGCAACCGGGACGGCTTCCTGATGGAGAGCAAGTTCGGCATCGCCGTGGGCAGCGAGCTGATGGCCATTCTGGCCGTGGCCAGGGATTTGAAGGACCTGCGGGAGCGCATCGGCAAGATCGTCGTGGCCTATGACAGGAAGGGCAATCCCGTCACCTGCGAGGACCTGGAGGTGGCCGGCGCCATGACCGCCTGGATGCGCAACACCATCAACCCGACCATGTGCTATACCGTGGAGCATCAGCCCGTGCTGATCCACGCAGGCCCCTTCGCCAACATCGCCATTGGCCAGAGCTCCGTCATCGCGGACCGGCTGGCGCTCAAGCTGTTCGACTATCACGTCACCGAGTCCGGCTTCGCCGCGGATATCGGCTTTGAAAAGTTCTGGAACGTCAAGACCCGCCTGTCTGGCCTGACGCCCAACGTGTCCGTAATCGTGGCCACTGTCCGCGCGCTGAAGATGCACGGCGGCGGGCCCAAGGTCAGCCCAGGGCGCCCCCTGCCGGTGGAATACACCCAGGAGAACCTGGAGCTGGTGGAGAAGGGCTGCGAAAACCTGTTCCATCACGTATCGACGGTCAAGAAGTCCGGCATCGTGCCGGTGGTGTGCATCAACCAGTTCCACACCGACACCGAAAACGAGATCAACCTGATCAAGCGGCTGTGCGCCGAGCGCGGCGTGCGCTGCGCCCGCTCCAACCACTGGCGCTACGGCGGCGAGGGCGCGGTGGAGCTGGCCCAGGCGGTTGTGGAAGCCTGCGAGGAAAAGCCCGAGATCAAGTTCCTGTACGACCTGGATATGCCCCTTACCGAGCGCGTGGAGCGCATCGCCAGGGAAGTCTATGGCGCGGACGGCGTGGACTGGGCCCCCTTGGCGGTGGAGAAGGCCAAGCGCTTTGAGAGCGATCCCAAGTACGCCGACTACTGCACCATGATGGTCAAGACCCACCTGTCCCTGACCCACGACCCGGCGCTGAAGGGCGTGCCCAAGGGCTGGCGGCTGCCCATCCGGGACATCCTGGAGTACGGCGGCGCGAAGTTCCTCTGCCCGATGGCCGGCACCATCTCCATGATGCCCGGCACCGCCTCCGACCCGGCCTATCGCCGCGTGGACGTGGATACAGAGACCGGCAAGGTCAACGGACTTTTCTGAGAAGTTTATATCTGAACGGGGAACGACCTCATTCGCTCTGCCGTCGTGCGATATGTCTACGCTTGCAGCCTGCGTCTGCAGGACAGGGCGGCGGTGCGGCGCGAACGGAAGAGGCCATTTTCCCTTGAAGCACAAGGAGCAGAGATATGTCAAAGGATTTTACCCAAGGCACCTGCCGCGAATTTGTCGCCGTCCTGGCTTCCAGCGCGCCAGCGCCCGGCGGCGGGGGAGCGGCGGCACTGGCCGGAGCCCTCGGCACCGCACTGGGCAACATGGTGGGCAGCCTGACTGTGGGCAAGAAGCGCTATGCGGATGTGGAAGCGGAGATCATCGCCCTCAAGGCGAAGTGTGACGCCCTGCAAACCGCCCTTCTGGACATGGTGGCGGAGGACGCCAGGTGCTTTGAACCCCTGGCCGGCGCCTACGGTATCCCCATGGACGACCCGAACCGGGCGTCGATCATGGAGGACGCGCTGAAAACCGCCTGCACATCTCCCATGCGCATCATGGAGCTGTGCTGTGAGGCCATTGAGGCCATCGCCGTGTTTGCCGAAAAGGGCAGCAGGATCGCCGTGTCCGACGCCGGCTGCGGCGCGGCGCTGTGTCGCGCCGCGCTTCAAAGCGCGAGCCTGAACGTGTTTATCAACACAAAGGCCATGGCCGACCGCAAAGCCGCCGAGGCGTTGAACTGCAAGGCCATCGGGATGCTGGACAAATACGTGCCCATGGCCGACAGGATATTTGAGGACGTGCGTCAAGGGCTGCATTGACATAAATCAGGAGGTGTCCCATGGCAAAGCTGCTTTCCGGCAAAGAGGTGGCCGCCGCGATGAACGCGCGGCTGCTGGCGCGATCGGAGGCGCTGTACGCGCGGGGGATCGCGCCGAAGCTGGCGATTCTGCGCTGCGGCGAAAATCCGTCCGATCTGTCCTATGAGCGCGGCGCCATCGCCCGCGCGGCGCTTACCGGCGTCCAGATGGAAACCATTGTCCTGCCGGAAGACGTGACGAAGGACGCGCTGATCGATCGGATTCACGCCCTGAACGCGGATGCCTCCGTCCATGGCGTGCTGCTGTTCAGGCCCCTGCCGAAAGCGCTGCGGGGCAGTGAACGGGAAATCTGCAACGCGCTGGACCCTGCCAAGGATGTGGACGCCATGACGGACCTCAGCATGGCGGGGGTGTTTGAGAGCCGGGAAGATCTGGGCTTTCCGCCCTGCACGCCCAGCGCCTGTATGGAGATCCTCGATCACTATCGCATCGACCTCACCGGCCGACGCGCCGTCGTCATCGGGCGCAGCCTGGTGGTGGGGCGGCCCCTGGCCATGATGCTGATGGCCAGAAACGCCACCGTCACGCTGTGCCATACCCGCACAGTGAACGTGGCGGAGGAGGCCCGCCGCGCGGACATCCTGGTCACGTCGACCGGCGCGCTGGGTTCGCTGACCAGGGAATACGTGCGACCCGGCCAGGTGGTGATCGACGTGTCCATCAACTGGGACTCCAAAAAGCCCAACGGCAGGGGCGGCCTGGGAGCCATCGCGGGCGACACCGTATTCGACGAGGTGGAGCGCATCGTGGACGCCATCACGCCGGTGCCAGGCGGCGTGGGCACCGTGACCACCAGCGTGCTGATGCGCCACGTCATCGAGGCCGCGGAGCGGCTGGGGCGCTAATTCTGATTTTTGATCATCCCTGTCTACCGATTGCGTCGAACGCATACAAAGGAGTGCCTGCCATGAACCGTGCCAGCGCGAACAACCCCGCCCGCGTCCTGTGGCTGACCTTTTGCGCCTTTACGCTGGCGTTCTTCATCGCGGCGCTGATCGCCCCGGATCGGGGTGACATGCTGCCCGGATTCATCCGCATCCTCGCGGGGCGGGCCCAGCTGACCAAGGACTACTTCAAGCCGGAGCTGGGCGGGGTGTCGGCCTCCATGCTGAACACGGCGCTGCTGGCCGTCATCTGCACGACACTCACCTGTCTGCCGGGGGTACAGGTCAACGGCGTCACGGCGCTGGCCTGGTTCCTTACGGTGGGCTTCGGCACCTATGGCATGAACCCGCTGAACATGCTGCCGCTGGTGCTGGGCGTGTTTGTCTATTCAAAAATACGGCGCGAACCCTTCGCGAAAAACGTACACTTTGCCATGTTCGCGACCGCCGTTTCGCCTCTGATCACCCAGTTGCTGCTCTACTATCCGGATTTCAGCGCCCCAGCAAGGGTCACGCCGTTGGGCGTGATACTTGCGCTGGCGGTCAGCCTGATCATAGGCTGCGCCATGCCCGCGCTGTGCGCCCACTCTCCGGCCTTCCACAAGGGCCATAATCTCTATAACGCCGGTCCCGCGGCGGGCTTTCTGTGCTTTGCGCTTTTCGCGGCGCTGTACAAGACCGCCGGGGTGGAAGCGCCGCCCATCGCCGCTGACCTGGGCGAGGGACATCCGCTGTTCGTAAACCTTTTCTGCGGCGTAAGCTTCAGCCTGTGCCTGATCGCCGGCCTGGTGCTGAACGGCGGGGCGGGAGAGTATGTAAAGCTGCTCAGGGATACCGGCTATCGGTCCGATTTCACGCAAAAATACGGCGCCGGGTCCGTTTTGATGAACCTCGGCGTCTATGGTCTGTTTATTCTGCTGTATTACAATCTCATCGGCGCGAGCTTTACCGGCCCGACCATGGGGGCGGTGTTCTGCATGGTGTGCTGCTTCGCCATGGGCGCAACGCCCGGGAACGTGCTGCCCGTCATGCTGGGCTATGGCTTGATGGGCCTGCTCAACAAGCTGGGCGTGGTGGCATTCCCCGTGAACAGCCAAGCGCTGGTGGTGGGCCTGTGCTATGCCAGCGGCCTTGCGCCCGTGGCGGGGGAATTCGGCCCTGTCGCCGGGATCGTCGCGGCCATGCTGCATTACGTGCTCGTTACCAGCGTCCCCGCCATCCATGGCGGCTTCAACCTCTACAACGGCGGCTTCACGTCGGGCATCGTCTGCTTTGTGATCGTTCCCGTGCTGGAACATTACTTTCCGAAGAAGCCAAGAGAGATCAATCGCTGAGGACCGCGTCCACCTTCATGTCGTGCGGCTCCGCCTCGATGTCCTCCACGACCTGGAAGCCGAAGCACAGCGCGATGGTGGGATGCCCCGGATGCGCCGCCAGCCAGCGGTCGTAGTAGCCGCCGCCGTAGCCCACGCGGTGACCGCAGCGGTCAAAAGCCACGCCGGGCATGAGAATCAGCGCGCCGTCGTCGTCCGCCACAGGCCCGTCGCCCTTGGGCTCCAATATGCCGAAGGCCCCTTGCGGCGCGAGCTGATCGAAGCCGCTGAGCCAGATGAACCGCATCTCGCCGCTCAGCACCTTTGGCACGGCCACGCGCTTGCCCTCGGCCCAGGCCCGTTCAATGATGGGCCGCGTGCGCACCTCCTGGTTGAAGGCCACGTAGGCGTACAGGGACTTTGCCGCCCTCCAGGCCGCCGTATCAAACAGCTTTTCCGCCAGCGCGGCGCTTCTTGCCTCGATTTCAGCCGCCGTCATGGCGCGTTTTTTTTCGCCGATGCCGCAGCGCAGTGCACGCTTGTCCATGGGAGCACCTCCATACCTGTTATCTATCGGCGAACGACGCGCCGATTCCCGGGTTTAAACCTTTGTAAACCGTTTGACATTTTACACGCATGGGGTAAAATAATCCAGTAAGGAGTGTTTCAAATGCCGATCAAGATTCCAAACAGCCTGCCCGCCACCAGCGTGCTGGAGAGCGAGAACATATTTGTCATCACGGAGAGCCGGGCCATCAGCCAGGACATTCGCCCGCTGCACATACTGATCCTGAACCTGATGCCCACGAAGATCGTCACCGAGACGCAGCTGGCCCGGGTGCTGGGCAACACGCCGCTGCAGGTGGAGCTGGAGCTGCTGCAGGTCAGCTCTCACGAGGCAAAGAACGTGTCCCAGAGCCACATGCTCTCGTTCTACAAGACCTTTGACCAGATCCGCGGTAACAAGTACGACGGCATGGTCATTACCGGCGCGCCCGTGGAGCAGATGCCCTTTGAACAGGTGGACTACTGGGACGAGCTCTGCCAGATCATGGAGTGGAGCAAAAACCACGTCCACAGCACCTTCCACATCTGCTGGGGCGCCCAGGCGGCGCTCTACTACCACTACGGCATCCGCAAGCTGCCGCTGGAAAAGAAGCTGTTTGGCGTGTTCCCGCACCGCGTGGAGCGCAAGAGCAACATCCTGCTCCGTGGCTTTGACGACGTGTTCATGGTGCCGCATTCCCGCCATACCACCATCCTGCGCGAGGACGTGGAGGCCGTGCCGCAGCTGAAGATTCTGGCCTCCTCCGATGAGGCGGGCATCTATGCCATGGCCACCGATCAGGGCCGCCAGGTGTTCATCACCGGCCATTCCGAATACGACCCGGATACCCTGGAAAAGGAATATTTGAGGGATAAAAACGCAGGGCTTCCTATCGAGGTGCCGAAGAATTACTATCCCGGCGACGACGATACCCAGCCGCCCGTGGACAGCTGGCGCGCCCATGCCAACCTGCTCTACAGCAACTGGCTGAACTACTTTGTCTACCAGAACACGCCCTATGACCTGAGCGAGATCAGGTGAGCGAAAAACCAAAAGCAATAAGCAGGGACTGCCTCAACGCTTGTTTGATGG
>CAMVBO010000101.1 GCA_947165745.1 uncultured Clostridia bacterium
AGCAGGTCGATCCGTCCCTCCTTCGCCGCCACCGCGTCCACCGCCGCCTTCACGGCGGCCTCGTCGGTCACGTCCACGCTGAAATGCATCGGATCATCCGCGTCCCGGCGGCTGAACTCGTACACCCTGCAGCCCTTTTCCCTAAGCAGCTGAACCGTGGCCCGGCCGATGCCGCTGGTCCCGCCGGTGAGTATGACGACTTTCTCCATGCGATCCCCTCCCGGGTTGGATTTGCTGGATTCATTATACATGAAATGAAGGGAAATTTCTACTATATATTTGTTATTCCGGGAAACGGCCTCTTTCACCATTTGCGCCTCCCGGTTTCCAAAAGCAGGAAACCGCCTCCGGCTTGGCGAATATGCCAAGCGGAGGCGGTATTATAATGAGGAAACACACCCGGCAGATCGCGGTGAGCGGCATGATGGTGGCGCTGGCCGTGGCGATACTGATGATGGGCGGCGTGATTCCGGCGGCCACGTTCGTGGGGCCGGCGCTGGCGGGGCTGATGCTGATCCCGGTGTTCGCCGAGGGCGGGCAAAAGCTGGCGCTGGGGGCCTGGGCGGCCATCAGCGCGCTGGGGCTGATGCTGTGCGCCGACAAGGAGGCCGCGCTGCTGTTCGCGTTCCTGGGCTGGTATCCGGCGATGAAGTGGAAGCTGGACATGAAGCTGCCCGGATGGAAGGGCGTGCCGGTGAAGCTGCTCATCTGGAACGGGTGCGCCGGGGCCATGGCGGCGATGATCTTCTATGTATTCCGCATGGACCAGGTGATGGCCGAGTACCGGGAGATGGGCCTGGCGATGCTGATCGGGTTCATCGCGCTGGCCAACGTCACGCTGCTGGTGTACGACCGGCTGCTGGGGATCATGGCCGTGGTGTACGTGAAGAAGCTGCGGCCAAAGGTGTTCAAATAGACAATGAGGAATGAGGAATTGCGGTGCAATTCCTCATTCCTCATTTATATTCAGAGCCCCCAAATCTCCTCGTTGTACTCCTCGATCGTCCGGTCGGAGGAGAAGAAGCCCGCCTTGGCGATGTTGACCAGGGCCTTTTTCGTCCAGGCGGTCTCGTCGGCCATGTCGGCGATGGCGCGGGCCTTCACCCGGCAGTAGTCGGAGAAGTCCGGGAAGGTCATAAACCAGTCCTTGTTCGCCAGCTCGTGGCGCAGGCGCTCCAGGCGCGCCTTGTCCCCGACGGCGACCATCGGCTCGCTGACCAGGAAGTCCACCGCCGCGGCCAGCTCGCCGTCGGCGTTCAGATACGCCATGGGGTCGTAATCGCCCCGGCGATAGCGCTCGATCACCTGGTCGGAGGAGGCGCCGAAGGTGTAGATGTTGTCCCTGCCCACCAGCTCTGCGATTTCCACGTTCGCGCCGTCCATGGTGCCCAGGGTCAGGGCCCCGTTCAGCATAAACTTCATGTTGCCGGTACCGCTGGCCTCCTTGGAGGCCAGGGAGATCTGCTCCGACAGGTCGCAGGCGGGAATCAGCTTTTCGGCGGCGGAGACGTTGTAGTTCTCCACCATCACCACCTTCAGCCACTTGCTGGCCGCCGGGTCGGCATCGATCACATCGGAAAGGCACAGGATCGCGTGGATGATGTCCTTGGCGATGGTATAGGCCGGGGCGGCCTTCGCGCCGAAGATGACCGTCACGGGCCGCGCGGGCAGCAGGCCCTCCCGGATGCGCTGGTACTCGCGGATGATCCACAGCAGGTTCAGCTGCTGGCGCTTGTACTCGTGCAGGCGCTTTGATTGCACGTCGAACACGGAATCCGGGTCGATCACCGCGCCCTGGTGCCGGAAGATCCACTCCGCGAAACGCCGCTTGTTCACCCGCTTCACGCAGGCCAACAGCCTCAAAAGTTCCGGATCGTCCGCGTGCTTCATCAGCTTTTCCAGCTCCCGGGCGTCCCTGCGCCAGCCCGTGCCGATGGTACCGTCGATCAGGTCGGCCAGGTCCTGGTTGCAGCTCATCAGCCAGCGGCGGAAGGTGATGCCGTTGGTCTTGTTGTTGAACTTCTCCGGGTAGACGGCATAGAACGGGGCCAGCTCCGTATTCTTGAGGATCTCGGTGTGCAGCCTCGCCACGCCGTTGACGGAGTGGCTGTAGTGGATGTCCAGATTCGCCATGTGCACATAGCCGCTGTTGTCGATGATCCACAGGAAGGGATCGTCGAATTCGTTGCGCACCCGGCTGTCCAGCCGGCGGATGATGGGCATCAGATGGGGCACCGCCCGCTCCAGATAGGCGATGGGCCACTTCTCCAGCGCCTCGGCCAGGATGGTGTGGTTGGTGTAGCCGCAGACCTTGGTGACGATGGAAATGGCCTCGGTCTCGCGCACGCCCCTTTCGGTCAGCAGCCGGATCAGCTCCGGGATCACCAGCGTGGGATGGGTGTCGTTGATCTGCACGGCGGCGTAGTCGGCCAGGTCGTGCAGGTTGCTGCCCCGGGCCACGGCCTCGTCCAGGATCAGCCGCGCGGCGTTGGCCACCATGAAGTACTCCTGGTATACCCGCAGCAGGCGGCCCGCGTCGGTGCTGTCGTCGGGATAGAGAAACAGCGTCAGGTTCCGGGCGATGTCCGTCTGGTCGAAATGGATGCCGGCCTTGATCAGCCGCTCGTCGGCGGTGTCCACGTCGAACAGGCGCAGGCGGCCGCACTTGCCCTCATAGCCGGTCACGTCGATCTCGTACATCGTGGAGCGCAGGGTCATGCCGCCGAAGGGGATGTCGTAGTGGGTGGCGGTACGGTGCATCCAGCTCTCCGTGCCCCAGCGCAGCCAGCCGTCCGGGGTCTCGTACTGCCGGTTGTCCACAAAGCTCTGTCTGAACAGGCCGCAGTGATAGGCCAGGCCCACGCCGTCGGCGGGCAGGCCCAGGGTGGCCAGGCTGTCCAGGAAGCAGGCGGCCAGGCGGCCCAGACCGCCGTTGCCCAGGGAGGGCTCGGATTCAAACTCCTCCAGCTCCGCAAGCTCCACGCCCGCGGCGGACAGCTGGCGGCTGGCCTCGTCGTAAAGGCCCAGGTTGATCAGGTTGTTGCTCAACAGCTTGCCGATCAGAAATTCGGCGGAGATGTAATACAGCTTCTTTTTGCCTTCATTATAGCCCCTCTCGCGGGCGGCCTCGTCCGTCCACCTCAAAAGGGCGTTGAACAGCTCCAGCCTTGTGCATTCGTTCAGGGGCCTGTCGGCGTATTCGCAAAGGTTCTTGCGCATGGGGCGTACCTCCGATAATCATAGTGCATGTATTATAATATGATTTTTCCCGGAAATCTTGCAGGATCGGCGTATATTATGATACAATACTATCATAAAGGAGAGGGAGCCGGGACTGCTGCGTGCTTTTGCGAAAGCCTGTCGCATATCGACGCGGCAGCCGCTATTCCTGATCCCTCTTCCCCTGCGAGGTGATCCCATGGAACTGGAGCAATACACCCAATATCAGGAGACCCGCCTGCATGAGCAGCCGGGGTTTGCCTACAACACCTATCTGTGCACCATCCCCCAGGACTTCGACCGGGTGAACCCCCACTGGCACGAGCAGATGGAGCTGATCTACATCAAGAAGGGCAGCGGCACGGTGTCGGTGAACCTGGAGAGCTACCCGGTGTCGGCGGGGTGCGTGGTGCCGGTGCTGCCGGGCGAGCTGCACGCCATCGAGGGCGACGAGGGCGTGCGCATGGAGTATGAAAACATCATCTTCTCCCTGGGCCTGCTGGACAGCGCGGAGGCGGACGACTGGTGCCGGGGCGTCCTCAACCGGCTGCGCTCCGGCGCGCTGCGGTTCGAGCGGCCCATCCGCCCGGGCACGGCCTTCCACCGAGAGGTGAGCGCCGCGCTGGACGGGGCGGACGCCGCCTGCGAGGCGCGGGGCGAGGGCTACGCGTTGCTGGTGAAGAGCCAGCTGTTTCTGCTGCTGCACGCGCTGTACACCCACCGGCTTTCTGAAGAGGCGCCCCGGCCCAGCGAGGACGCGGAAAAGCTGAAGGGCCTGATCGCCTATGTGAAGCAGCGCTTCCGCGAGCCCATCACCGTGGCGGACGCCGCCGCCGTGGCGGGCTACAGCCCCTCCCACTTCATGCGCATGTTCCGCCAGGTCACGGGCCGCACCTTCGTGGACTACCTGACGGATTACCGGTTGAGCGCGGCGGTCTACTACTTAAAGGAGACGAACGAGGACATCGGCGCCGTGGCCGCCAACTGCGGCTTTGAAAACATCAGCTACTTCATCCGCCGCTTTCGGCGCAAATACGGCACCTCTCCGGGGCGGTACCGGAAAAACCCGAAGAATTTGTAAAACTGGCACTTTTCTATCACAGGACAAAAAAATCCTACCAACCTGCCAAAAATGGCAGGTTTTGTTTTGACATTTTGTTAAACGGGTGCTATAATACGATTGTATGAAAACGGCGCGCCGTCAGCGCGTCGAATCAAAAGGAGGAACTACCATGAAGAAACTGTTTGCTGTGGTGCTGGCCCTGGCGCTGGCGCTGACCCTGTGCTCCGCGTTCGCGGAGGGCTACAGCGGCGAGCTGAAGGTGTGGGTGCCGGAAGCTGTCGTGGATTTCACCGCTCAGCAGGTTGACGCCTTCAAGGCCGCCAATCCCGAGTATGCCGATATGACCGTCAACATCGAGCCCGTGGGCGAGGGCGACGCCGCCGGCAAGGTCATCACCGACGTGGACGCCGCCGCCGATATCTTCAACTTCGCGCAGGACCAGCTGGCCCGCCTGGTGGCCGCCGGCGCCCTGGAAGTTGTCGAGGAGGGCAACGCCGAGGTCGTCAAGGCTGAAAACGACGCCGGTTCCGTCGGCGCCGCCACCATGGGCGACACCCTGTATGCCTATCCGCTGACCAGCGATAATGGCTACTTCATGTACTACGACAAGAGCGTCGTCACCGATCCCACCAACCTGGAAGCCATCCTGGCCGACTGCGAGAAGGCCGGCAAGAGCTTCTACATGGAGATCAACTCCGGCTGGTACCAGACCGCCTTCTTCTTCGGCGCGGGCTGCACCCTGACCTATGATTCCGACAACGACGGCAACCTGATCGCCTGCAACGCCGATTATGCCTCCGAGAACGGCCTGAAGGCCCTGAAGAGCATGATCAAGCTGGCCAAGAGCCCCGCCTTCCAGAACGGCTCCTCCATCTCCAACGCCACCAACGTGGCCGCGATCGTGGACGGCACCTGGGATTCCGAGGCCGCCAAGGAGCTCTTCGGCGACAACTACGCCGCCGCCAAGCTGCCCACCGTGGACGGCTATCAGCTGTCCGGCTTCGGCGGCTTCAAGCTGCTGGGCGTGAAGCCCCAGGAGGACGAGGACAAGCTGGCTGCCTGCGACGCGCTGGCCGCGTGGCTGGCCTCCGGCGACGTGCAGCTGGCCCGCTTTGAGGCGGTCGGCTGGGGCCCCTCCAACCTGGCGGCCCAGCAGAGCGAAGCCGTGAAGTCCAACGAGGCGCTGGCCGCTCTGGGCGAGCAGCTGGCCTTCACCATCCCGCAGGGCCAGTATCCCGGCGATTACTGGAGCCTGGCCACCGGCCTGGGTGACAGGATCATCGGCAAGGAATTCGACGACGCGGACGACGACACCCTGATGGGCGTCCTCACCGAGTTCCAGGATACCTGCGCGAGCTACGTGGGCTAATGCATCCACAATGCGGACCGGGGTTTACCCCCGGTCCGTTTTCGAAAGAAAGCATGTTGGGATGCAATCCCAAAAGCCTTCCCCTTTGGGGAAGGTGGATCGGAGCGAAGCGACGAGACGGATGAGGTCTCCGGACACAGTGCTCGGCACCTTCCCCACGGGGGAAGGCTTTTGGAACCATACTCCATACTCTGAAAAAGGGGTAGTATACATGGTTGATTTAAACTATCTCAAAATGAGCAAGCCCCAGAAATTCGTCCACAACGTGGGCAAGTTCTTCAAGTCGCTGCCGGGCAGGATCGGCGGCGGCTTCCTGGGCCTGGGGCGCGCCATCGCCGGCTTCTTCAAGCGCATTGGCCTGGCCATCGCGGATCTGTTCACCACGTTCAAAAACGGCGACTGGAAGACCCGGCTTTCCTACCTGGTGATGGGCTCGGGCTCGCTGGCCCGGGGCCAGTGGGGACGCGGGCTGCTGTTTTTCCTGTTCCAGACGGTGTTCAACCTGTACATGGTCAACTTTGGCATGGCCTATCTTTCCAAGCTGACCACGCTGGGCACCGTGGCCACCGAAAAGGTGGGCCGCAAGACCGTCTATGGCGACAACTCCTTCCTGATCCTGCTGTACGGCGTGCTGACGCTGTTCTTCGTGCTGGCGTTCATCTACACCTGGTATGTAAACATCAAGCAGAACCGGATCGCCCAGCAGATCGAGGCCTCCGGCCGCAAATTGAAGAGCACCAAGGAGGATTTGCAGTCCCTGGCGGACAGCCAGTTCCACAAGACGCTGCTGGCGCTGCCCACGCTGGGCGTGTTCGTGTTCACGATACTGCCCATCTTCTTTATGATCCTGGTTGCCTTCACCAACTTCGACTACAACCACCAGCCCCCCGCCAAACTGTTCACCTGGGTGGGCTTTGACAACTTCAAGCAGCTGCTGTCGGCCGGTTCGGCCAACTATGGCGACACGTTCCGCCAGGTGCTGTTCTGGACGCTGGTGTGGGCCTTCTTC